>JAZGES010000229.1:0-6243 GCA_036478935.1 Thiotrichaceae bacterium | reverse complement strand
TTGCTCTGCGCCACCATCATGGTTCTCGACGTGATTTTTCAACGCTGTACCCATTCCGTACCAAGCAGGCAGGGTATGACGCGCCTGCGCCCAGCCAAACACCCAAGGAATAGCTCGAATAGAATCTTTTGAACGATTTCCTGTTGCTCTATGCGATGGGCGAGAGCCTATGTTTAACAAGCCAATTTCTTGTACTGGAGTGATATCGTAGAAATAATCGAGGAAACCTTCTGTTTCTTCCGTCAAATTTCTGTAACACACTTCTCCGGATGCCGCCAATTCGGACATGGCAGTTTTGAAAGCAGGCGATGAGTGTTCTTGTTTGTGGATGATACCGGTACTAGCTTTAAGCAAACCCGTTAAACCAACGCCTAGCTCATATACCGCCGTTTCTTCATGACTGTATTTATTGGAAAGCACTTCACCCTGTTCAGTAAATTTGATTTGTCCATGCACTGTGCCGGCAGGTTGTGAAATAATCGCTCTGTGTGTTGGGCCGCCACCACGCCCTACCGTTCCACCACGTCCATGGAATAAGCGACATTCCACGCCATATTTATCTGTTAGTTCAATCACTTGGTTCTGAGCGTTATATAGGTTCCACTGTGAAGCAAGCGTACCACCATCTTTACAAGAATCAGAATACCCTAACATCGCTTCTTGTAAGTTTCCTGAAGCCTTTAATAGCTCCCTGTATACTGAATTTTCAAACAGGTGAGTTAACACATCAGAGATATGTTTGAGGTCTTCTATAGTTTCAAATAAAGGCGATATCTGAATATTGGAGAAGTAATTTCCTTCTTTATCAACACCAGCCAGCCCCACCATACGCGCAAGGAACATGACTTCCATCACGTGACTTGCTGTGTGTGTCATGGAGATCACATAGGTTCCAAAGACTCTCTCACCCGCCTCAGCTGTCATTTCACGCATGACTTCAAAGACTTCGATAATGCCAGCAGCATGTTCTGATAATTCTTCAGTATTTGCTTTGGGTAGTTTCTTTCTGCCAATCAGTTCTGACAATAAGGTAAGGCGTTCTTGTTCTGGCAAACTTTTATAGTCCACCTCTGGCATGAATTGCTCAAGTACTTCAGTCACCGTATCGGTATGTTCTGTTGATTCTTGGCGTACATCCAATTGATATAAGCTAAACCCTAAGGTACTGACCAAGCGCATTAAATCTTTAAGCTCTCGATCTGCTATCAACTCATCGTTATGGCTAATGAGTGATTCTCTTAGCAGTTCTAAATCGGCCACAAAATCTGCTGAAGTAGTATAGGCCGTAGCTGACAATATCGAAGTTTGCCCTGCAATACGCTTGTTAATGGTTTTTAAAACACTTTTAAGTCGATATTTCATTATCGTCAACTTACGACGATACGGCTCTTTGCTATACGCCACAGCATTGACTTTAAAAATACGGCTTCCGAAACACTGACCATCTTCTTCAAGGCTTTGCGAGAACTCAGCCGAAGGCGTAATCATGTCACTATGATGAGACAATGAATCTATCAGCTTGCTAGTACGACGAATGTACTCTTGTAAGGCTGACTGCATATGTAGACGTATGGCTCTGCGAGTGACTTCTGGTGTTACAAACGGGTTGCCATCACGATCACCGCCGATCCATGAACCAAAGCTCAATACACTAGGGATTACGATTTTTTCACCAGGATACACTTTACGCATGGCACGTTCAAAGTACCGATAAACCATAGGAATTGATTGAAATAAACTCGCACGGAAATAGTACAACCCATAACTCACTTCATCTTCAACTGAAGGCTTTTTCGTTCTTACTTCATCGGTTCGCCAAAGTAATTGTATTTCTACTTTAATCCGTCGTTTCAATGCACGCTCTTCTTCACCTATCATCTCCGGATCATATAAACCGTCTACTAATAAGAATATTCGACGTTGAATATCCATAACAGTACGACGGCGAGCTTCTGTGGGATGAGCCGTGAATACAGGAGAGTATTGGAGTTCATTAACTAGTGTCTGTACTTCAGTTGCAGTGAATCCATCTTGCTTTAATTCCTGCATGGTCTTCAGGAAAGAACCTTCCCATAGGCAATCACCCTCTCCCGCACGATAATCGTAGCGACGCTGACGATGTAAGAAATCTTCTTCTACAATATTGGCGACTACATAGAATACGTTGAAAGCACGAATGACATTTTCTAACAAATCCGTATCTACGGTTTCAATAAGCGACATCAACTCTTGGCGCAGCTTGGGGTCGTCTTTGTCACGTAAGCCAATATAGCCTTGACGTAACGCTTCAACTGTTTCGTATAACTTAGGATCTTCTTGTTCTTGTAGAACTTCGCCTAATAAAATTCCAACACTACGTACTTGCTCTTGTAATGTATCGATATTAAATACACGCTTATCAGATGCCGTCATAATTCTTTGCCTTGATAGTTTCTCAATCAGTTTAGCCACTTAGATAAACCAACTGTAAGTAATTATCGCGATTTTAAAGTGGAAGTTATGTGAATTTACACGCGATTATTAGACATAGGAAGTGAACACAATAGTTACTACCTGCCCAAGTTAGGGGACATACTATAGACGAGGGAATGAAACTGGCAAAGTTATTGAATGGAAAATTTCAGTTTTTTTGGAGAGAAACTATTATATATTGCTATTTCAGGGCATTAATTACTGGCTTAAAAAGGGCAGAATGCTAAAGGCTATTGTCTTCTAGGGAGAAAATAGTATCAGGAAGTGGGACTTCAGTACCACAAATACCTATTCCAAAAAGCGCTGGCGAGACCTGATGAGACTGTGAAAGTATTCAGAAAAGCCCCCCTCTTTCGTAAAGAGGGGCTAGGGAGATTTAAAAAGTTAAAAATAAACACTGAAATATCAGCATATTAGTAACTTTCGTTAAATCCCCCTCAATCCCCCTTCAAAAAGGGGGAGGCTAAAAGCGAATACTTGCACAGCCTCTGAAGCCTCACTTCCTAAAAATTAGCTTTCTCGCAAACACAACTCATGCGATAAATCTTTTAATTTATCCATGTCTTCTATCGTCACTTCGCGCCTATTAATGCTAACTACCTTTAATTTTTCAAGTTTGGCAAACATCCGACTCAAAGTCTCTGGAGCCATTCCCAAGAAATTAGCCAGATCATGTCGTGGCATCGGTAAGTTAAACTGGCTACAAGAATAGCCACGTGAGTTGTAGTAACAAGAGAGTCTCAATAAGTAAGTAGCTAAACGCTCTTCTGTCTGCATCTGACCTAACGTCAAAACTAACGAGTGGTGCCTACTGATTTCGCTACCCACTTGTTGCATCATCACTTTGCGTAAACCCGGCAGAACCTCACACAGATTTTCAAAGTTAGACATCGGTAGTTCACACAACAAAGTGTCTTCCATTGCCACCGCATCACTCGAATGATGATCATCAGCAAAACCATCAAAGCCCAGTAAATCTCCGGGCATATGGAAGCCCAGCACTTGTGACTGACCTTTAGAGGTTGAAAGATAAGATTTTATACTACCCGCTTTAATCGCATAAACTGAAGTTAATGGATCTCCCCTTGAATATAGTTTTTCTTTCTTGGAAATTTTTAATGTTTTCTCAACAGAGCCTTCAAATATCGACAATTCATCGGCACTCAGCCCATGAGGAAAACATATTTTTTTTAAATTACAGTGAGAACAACTGTTAATCGCAGCTGTCTCTTTTTGAATAGTAGTAGCCATCAAGCTAGATTATTGAGTTTCATGATAAATATCAAGCCTAATCGTTAATTATAAATTAACCGTTTATCGAAGAGTTGAAATTCTTCTTCACCATTAAACTCCCGTTAATAAGATCATGCGTAGTATGCGACTCTAGCACTCGGGGCTTGCAACAGATTTTCGCAAGTTGCTAATAATAAGAATAATTTCAAGAGTGTTAGTTTTTTAACGGGCCTTGCGCCCGTTTTTTTTGCCTAAAATAAATGCTTATTACTTGACCACTCCTGTTCTATTTATAATCACAACCTCATCTGTTTCTCCTAAATCTGCCAACTTTTTGCTGAATAGCTATAAAATATGCTCTAATCAACACATCGCTTTTGCACGGGAAATACTTAATGGACAAAATAAAGGGGGTATATCTATTACCCAACCTATTAACCACCGCTGCATTGTTCTGTGGTTTCTACGCCATTCTTGCAGCGATGAATAGTAAATTTGAAGTTGCCGCTATTGCCATATTCGTTGCTATGATTCTGGACGGGCTTGATGGTCGAGTAGCACGTATGATAAATGCACAAAGTGATTTTGGTGCAGAATATGACAGCCTTTCTGATCTAGTGTCTTTTGGCTTGGCTCCTGCCCTCATTGTGTATTTGTGGGCACTGGTCTACATGAAAGATGTCAGTATCTCGTGGGGCAAGCTGGGCTGGATGGCTAGCTTTATTTATGTTGCCTGTGCTGCGATTCGTTTAGCGCGCTTTAATACCCAGTTAGGTGTCGAGGAAAAACGTTATTTTACAGGCTTACCTAGCCCATCTGCAGCCGCCGTAATGGTAGGCATGGTGTGGGTTTTTCAAGACTTGGACGTTCACGGGAAACTCATTCAGATTCCGGCATTACTCATTACTGTAGGCACTGGTCTCTTAATGGTTAGTAATATTAAGTTTCGCAGCTTCAAAGATTTAGATATTAAAAACAAAGTACCTCATACCGCAGTGGTCGTGATGGTGCTTATTTTTGCGTTGACAGCGATTGATCCCCCAAAAGTACTTTTCCTTGCCTTTTTGGCCTACACACTTTCTGGACCTGGGACTTGGCTGTTCAATAAAGTACGTAAAACAAAAGACGTTTCCGAAGACTAGTTAGCGAGACTAATCTCATCCATTTATTAGAGATAAAATGAATACACAGCATGTTCTTTCACTAGAAAGCAACCAACAGGGGCGTGACTTTATTGTCGGAGATATCCATGGCATGTTTAGTGCTTTTGATGCCTTGTTGAAAAAAGTTAAGTTCAACCCTGATGCCGATAGAGTCATCAGTGTGGGAGACCTAGTTGATCGCGGGCCAGAATCTCATCGCGTCATGGAGTATATAGACCAACCCTGGTTTTTCTCCATCATGGGCAATCATGAACAAATGTGCTTAGAAGCGGCGACTGACCCACTGACCCATAAAAATTGGGTTAATAGAAATGGCGGTGCTTGGTGGGATTCTGTCGATGAACTAAAACAACAAACGATACGAAAAGCATTTTCTGAGCTTCCCACGGTGGCAGAGGTCGCTACGAATAATGGTACCATTGGTGTAGTACACGCAGATATTAGTGCACGCATAGGCTGGGATAACTTCACAAAGAAAATAGCCTGTGATAAAAACTTACGCCACTTCGCCATTTGGTCACGTGCTCGTTATGACCGTTACAAAGCCATTGGTGATAATGAAAAGATTCAGGGCGTAAAGTTTGTAGTAGTCGGTCATACTCCCATATCAGAAATCCTTGATGCAGGTAATGTACGTTATATAGATACGGGTGCACCGTATACCGATAAAAAGGGCTTGGGTAAGCTAACGCTGATGCAGATACAACCTGAGATCAAAATATTCCAGCAGGACACTCGTAAAAAAAGAAAGTGGAGCTTTTCGTAAGGTAATTCTAAACAAGCCTCAATCATTTCAAGTTTGTAACCAACTCCCTAAACAAGTTAAGCAAACCACATATTTTATGTAATCGAAAGAATAACTTTATGTGTTTTTTTATATAGTTATCGACAAAATACATTAATACATCACTAATATTATCAGCTTCAAGAATTTCCAAACATCTTTTATAAGTATCTGCATATCACAGATACAAGCCCTACCACCACATTTATCAGCATCAATTGTGATACGTTTTAAAATTTTTGTTGTTATTTTACGATGTCCTAGAAGTTTTATTCATCGCATATACTCCTTCGATAACACACTCAAACTGATTAGAGACAGCAAATAACTATCTTACCTATTCTCTATCTGAGACTTGATCAAAAGCTAACTTTTGTGTAATGTTTCAAACATGTCCATTACTAGCCACATTTCTTTTTCTGAAAAGAACATCAATAACGTTGATGCTGCTGGCTATTGCTTACCTTCTAAATATTCATTTCTGATATTTCTACTCCTGCCCCTTTGGGCATCTTAATATTGCCTGACGAGGCTATAAACGTTTTCTACATTATCCAACGATAACCCAACAAATATTAAACAAGCACAGGA
>JAZGES010000228.1:0-17758 GCA_036478935.1 Thiotrichaceae bacterium | reverse complement strand
GTGGATATTTAATCCCACTGACCAGCTACTTGCTTGAGAACCCACTTGAAGTGCACCAAGGCTCAAGAATTCTGATTCTAACGTCGAGACGAGAACGAGTTAATCAAATCAACTACACCTTGAAGCGAATCATCAAAAGCTTCGACCTCAGAGTTGGGTTTATTAGTGGTGGTCGCCCTTATCAACATCAAATGCGTCTATTAAAGCGCCCCTTAGATGTTTTAATTGCAACTCCTGGGCGCCTTGATGATCTGGTGAAAAATAATAAAACAGATTTTTCCAACCTTGAAGCACTCATCATTGATGATTTCTCTATTATTTATCATCACGGGTTACAAGACCTCTGTAAAAAGATATTTGAACAAGCCACTGCCGCACAAGACAATAGACGGAAAAAGAAAAAATGTCCGACAATAGCTTTCATTCAGAAAGATGATGAATCAGCAGATTACATTAAAAAATTAATACCGGATGCCTCAATAGTTGAAGTTGAAGAAGAAAAACACCCTTTGCTCAGCGTTCCACAGAATGTATTTATTGCAGATGATCACACTCACAAAATAGCCATCATGGATCAAATGATGGATGAATTAGAAGATCAATCTATCCTTATTTATACTTCAAATAATAAAGCAGCCTCCTCTCTGGAAGATGCATTAGCAAATCATGGACACTCCGCAAAATTAGCACACCAAATAAATGGCGATGATGAGAAAGTCTCAGCTGAAAACCATCCTGCCATTATCATCAGCGACCAAATTGATGTTGATGTAACAACCAACAGCTATAAAAACATTATTCATTTTGATCTTCCCAAGAAAATATCAGTTTTTCAAAACCGCATCACTAATAAAGGCTGGGAAGAACTTGAGAAGCCAGCAGCTATCCTAGTTGGCCCTCCCGACAGAGTGATACTTAAAAAGATTGAAGCACAAGCAGGCGACTCTATTGAGCAAAAGTTCCTCTCTGGGTTAGAACCTCTAAACGCCTATATTTCGACGCCACTGCTTTCTCTTGGCAACAAGAAGAAAGGTGGTAGAAATAACAAGCAAGGCAGGGGGCAGAATAAAAGAAAGCCTCAAGCGGGTAGCAATACCAACAATAGAAGCAATAACAATGCAGGCAGTAAAAGTAATAGTCGACAAAAACAACATAAAGGCCCTTATGGTCGCCTAAATGGTGGCATACATCGAAAACGAAGTACTGGTACCAACAGTAACAACAACCGGAACCAAGGTTTTAACAACGCTCAAAATAGAAGTACTGGAAACCCGCCTGCTAACCCAAGGTTTGCAGATACCAGCACAGATTCTTTTGCACAAGAAATACAGAAACTTGAAGAGAAACAGTCAAAACAACGTAAAGTCGTTATTCAATATAAAGACCGCCGAAGTCGTCGCCCAACCATCTCCGCTGCGACCAGTGGCAATGGTGAAACTGAAACTAGTACTACGGACGAATAAACGAAGCTATAACAAACTATAAAGCAGCCCTTCTTTAAAAAAGGGCGCTCTTAACTTATGGATACAGCAATCACTAGAATAATCCGCGAAGACCTAACCACTGAACAGGTTATGAAACTTCGTAGTGAAGAAATCAGAAAAGGGAATCAGGTGAATATTCGTCGTATTCACTCTAGCTTGGTTGAGATTGAAATCATACAAGGCGCTGACATCATTGATATCACACCAACAAAAACAATTATCAGCTAATAAAGCAAACTCAACTCTATATTCAAGATAGCTGAAAGAGCCATCTAATACTGTAAACCTTGCGTCATCTTACTACTCATTAGTAACTGACTTAGAGTAGCGCCTACTTTTCCTGATAGCTTATCTAATAAGGACTTTTCTCTGGTAAAACTGACCAACTCTTCAGCCTTAACCAATTCCCTTGCAACTTGGGCAGTCGTCATAAAACCATCAACCAGTCCTAGTGCTTGCGCATCCGTTCCTGTCCAAAACAACCCACTAAAGGTATCGGGGTTCTCTTTAAGTCGATCGCCACGTCCCGCTTTAACAGAAGCAATAAATTCTTTGTGAGTACTCTCCAGCATTTTCTTAAGGTGCTGTTGCTCGGCCTCAGCTAGTGGCTGAAAAGGATCAAGAATAGCCTTATGCTCACCTGCCGTAACTAACCGGCTTTCAATTCCCAACTTTTTAGCAGCTTCCACAACACCATAGCTATCCATACGCACCCCAATAGAACCTACAATGCTTGAGCGATTTGAATAAATTTCATCTGCTGATGCGGCTATAAAATAGCCTCCAGAAGCTCCTACATCCTGAATAACGGCATAAACAGGAATATCCTTATGAAGTTTTTTTAAACGTACTACTTCGTCATAAATCATTGCAGACTGTACGGCACTACCGCCGGGGCTATTGATTCTCAAGACAACACCCTTAGTGCGCTCATCGTCAAAAGCATCTTTTAATGCAGTCGCTACAGCGGTAAAGCCCGCATCAGAGCCATCCATAATCACACCTTTCACATCCACAACAGCAGTAAACTCTTTAGACGTTGTGAGTATTTTCCCTTGGCTAGCAATTGACCCAATAAAACCAACTAAAAACAATATCCCCCAAGCAAGAAAAGCTATTTTAAAAAAGATACTCCAACGACGTGCTCGCCGTTGTTCTTGAATACCTTCAAGCGCTACTCGCTCCAATGAACTTATAGCATTATTTTCTGCATCACTCATATTTCTACCTTTAAACCTTTCTCTATATCCAATTTGAAATTTCTTTTACGTTATCCACGCAACCGATAGGCTGCTGTGCTAACAAACGCGGCACTTCATGAACCCCGTAACTGACAGCGAGTGAGTGCATATTGGCATTGTTTGCCATCTGTAAATCATATTCACTATCGCCAATCATAATGGCATCCTTTGCATGCATATTATAATCAGTTAACAACTCATGAAGCATTTGTGGATGAGGCTTGGAAAAGGTCTCATCCGCACAACGAGTCACAGGGAAAAATGCTCCGAAGCCCGTATCAGATAACACTTTATCTAAACCACGGCGCGACTTCCCTGTTGCTATAGCAAGATCATAACCCTCTAGCTTCAAGCCTTCTAGAAGATCTCCAACACCTTCAAACAAAGGACTAGGTGTATTATCTTTAAACAAGAAGTGCTCTCTAAAAGATTCTGCAATTTTCTTAATAAAGGGACTCCCCACACCAGGGTAAAGAGCCAAAACAGCCTCTTCTAAACCAAGACCTATTATATTTCGGATCTGCTCATCATCTCTAGGCTCAGCTCCTAGTTCAGTAATAGCCGAACGCATACAATTGGTAATATGCTGAGCGGAATCCATTAATGTTCCGTCCCAATCAAAGATTAGTAATTGATATTTTCTTTTCATATTTATCTAATGATACGCTAAACCTAGATTCCTCAGTTGACCGCTTTGAGAAATTATTAAGGTACTGATTAATGTTAAAAATAGTGTTTTTTCTTACCTCATCCAAAAAGTGAATAGCGCTACAGAATAAATTGCACTACTGTGATGCCACATGCCGTTGTTGTAACTACTTGAAAGGGAATGACCATTCCGCGCAGTTACGCCTAGCCATGCACCACCACAGCAGCACACTTTATCCTGTCCAACTGAAGATTCTAGATTGGACTAACTCATCAAGTGCTTGTTCAACGACTGTTGTAAGTCATCCGCTAACGGAATTTCAAGATGGTAGCGCTGACCCGAGAATTCAAGTGAAAAGTCGATATAGAAAGAGTGTAAAAACAAACGTTTTAGCCCTATTGTCTTTTTATAATGTCTATTTAACGGGAAATCGCCATAACGTTCATCACCGAGTACAGGCATTTTCATATTGGCTAACTGTGTTCGAATTTGATGCATCCTACCCGTCAAAAGCTTAACTTCCATCAACGTACAGCCATCAAAGTGCTTTCGTGGATTAAAAATACTTTCTGCACGCTTACCTCCTTCACCACCATCAGCTACCTGCATTTTTTCCAACGTGCCCGACCTCTTAACCAATTCGTTCTGGATATGTCGCTCCCCACCCTTCCACTCACCAGAAACCAACGTCAAGTATCGCTTGTCGATGCCGCCGTTTTGAAAAAGCTTATGTAATTCCTGTAATGCCTTACGCGTTTTCGCAAGAATAATTACACCACTGGTATCTTTATCCAACCGATGAGCTAACTCAACATAAGGCATATTGGGTCTAAGCTGCCTAAATATTTCAATCAACCCTAACTTATAACCACTCCCCCCATGCACGGGAAGACCTGCAGGTTTGTTGATGAGAATAATATCCTGATCTTCCAAAAGAATTGCTGTTTGCACTTGATCAAGCAACTTCTCATTAGCGACAGGCTTTTCTTTTTTCGCTTCAATCCGCATCGGTGGAATGCGTACCACCTCATCAAGAACAAGTTTCCGTGTGGGCTTTACGCGTTTTTTGTCAACTCTAACCTCTCCTTTTCGCAGAATTTTATAGATAAAAGATCTAGGTACGCCACCCAGCTCCCTCATCAAAAAATTATCTATACGCTGTCCTTCGCTTTGCTCAGTTACTGTTACAAAGCTAACCTTCTTAAATTTTTCGGTTGATTCTTCCATTTATGCATCATACCTCTTAACTAGGAGCTTGTCTGAGAACCAAGAAGCTATTAAAAATCCATGAACGTTATAATCTTAGTTTCATGAGAACCTGAATTGCAGAGCACTGAAAAGACTATTTGATTGATTCTCATTAACTTAATTGTTATATTTCAAGTCGCTTATGAGAAAAGCAATTTATGTTTTACCGCGCCATTGATACAAAAAACAGCGCGACAACATACAAATACATGAATTTTAAATAGATTTGCAAGATGCATTTCAGCAATCGTTCAGATTAAAGCTACGTTACATATGAAATGTGGTGACATTTGAACTACTAAATACACTTCTGGTCTCGCCATAAAAACAATAAAATACGAATGGCACGATAACAACCAGAAACTTTTAAGGACATAGTTAACGTCAATACGACATTGAGCAACTAGCCTTTGGAAAGAGAAACAGGATATTCCTAAAGAGTTTTAAAGACTCTTTAGAGCGAGATTTGAATATAGAAAGGATATAAATATTAGCTACGAAAAACAAAGTAGCTACCTATTTGATAAAACCACCTTCATTAATATTACACTCGCTACTATTTATATCGACATACAGCCTGTTATTGTAAATCAATAACTTACATCCCAAACAAACTGGATGAAATAGCCTTGTATGTCACGGAATAGATCACAGAATGAGAATTTGTATCGATTTATACAATATTATAAACAAACCACAACGTAGTGTTTTACAGGAATGTCACAATGACATTCACCTTATGTTTCACAACACTGTCGTTATTTGTCCCTTAATAAAGATAGATATCTCTACAACTCTGCATTACCTGTCACATTGTCATTAGTTATTTCAAAATAATAACTACCGCACTTTTTCCAACTTCTAGATATTTTCTGAATTATATCAACTGATTCGGGCTTGCTATAGCGCTCAACACGCATTGACTCTGATCGATTGATCAGACTATACAGACAGGACAATAGTCAATGAAAAGAATACTTATTAACGCAACCGAGCAAGAAGAAATCAGAGTTGCAATGGTCGAAGGACAATACCTTTACGACCTAGATATTGAACATACCAATCAAGTACAAAAAAAATCAAACATATATAAAGGCACCATAACCCGTGTTGAACCAAGCCTAAACGCTGCATTTGTTAATTACGGTGCTGAGCGACATGGCTTCTTGCCTTTCAAAGAAGTCTCTAAGGAATACTGGAGTTCAACCAAAGACATCAAAGGCCGCCCTTCAATCAAGGATGTACTGAGAGAAGGACAAGAAGTTTTAATCCAAGTAGAAAAAGAAGAGCGTGGCAATAAAGGCGCAAGCCTTACCACCTTTATCAGCCTTGCTGGACGGTTTCTGGTATTAATGCCAAACAACCCACGGGCTGGCGGCGTATCACGTAGAATTGAAGGTGAAGACCGTCATCGTATAAAACAAATCCTCAAGGAACTAGACATTGAAAATGGTGGTGCAATTGTTCGTACCGCTGGCTTAGGTCGTGAGCTTGAAGAATTATCTTGGGATTTGGATTACCTTAAGATGTTGTGGAAAGCCATTCAGTTTGCACATAAAAACCACCCAGCCCCAACATTACTCTATCAAGAAAGTAATTTAATCATCCGTACGTTAAGGGATTACTTCCGTCCTGATATCGGTGAGATTATTTTTGACAAAGAAGCCATATATAATCAGGCTCGGGAATTCGTCAAAGCAGTCATGCCGCACAACCTGCCTAAGCTAAAATATTATTCTGACAAGAGCGTCACCTTATTTAGTCGCTATCAAGTTGAGCACCAGATTGAGTCAGCCTTCCAGCGTGAAGTTACTTTACAGTCAGGTGGCGCTATTGTTATTGACCACACTGAAGCACTTATCTCTATCGACGTAAACTCTGCTCGTGCAACAAAAGGCAGTGATATTGAAGAGACTGCTTACAATACAAACCTTGAAGCCGCAGATGAAGTAGCGCGACAGTTACGCTTACGTGATCTAGGTGGACTAGTGGTTATTGACTTCATTGACATGATGCCCAACAGGAATCAACGAGGTGTTGAGAAGCGCTTACGCGATAAGCTTAAAATAGATAGAGCACGCGTCCAAATTGGGCGTATTTCGCGTTTTGGCTTACTAGAGATGTCTAGACAGCGCTTGCGCCCTTCTTTGGGTGAGGCTAGCCAGATTGTTTGCCCACGATGCAGTGGCCATGGTTCATTCCGTAGTGTTGAATCTTTAGCATTGTCAATCTTACGCCTCATCCAAGATGAAGCGATGAAGAATATGACGCGACAGGTTACAGCTCAAGTTCCCATTCAAGTAGCCAGCTTCCTTCTAAATGAAAAACGGGACACTATCACTAAGCTTCAAACTCGTCATAATATTAGCATCACTATATTGCCCAACCCGCACATGGATACGCCACATTATGAGATTCAACGAATTAGGGCACAAGATGGCACTGCTGAACCCCTAACAAGTTATGAGCAAATAGCTCAAGCCGATGAAACTGAGGCACTAAACGCAAGCACTGTTGCCTCTGTAGAAAAAGCAGAAACTCCGGCTGTGAAACAAGTCATGCCAGATTTACCAGTACCCATTCCCGTGCATTCTGAAATACCGACTAACAAGCAAGAAACTGGCAATACCACAGTTGAAAACAAAGGCTTTATTCGCCGTGTCTTCACGAGTCTTTTTGGTGCTGAAGGCACAAGCTCTGAAGCAGAAGAAACCAATAAAGATTCTGTAAAAGAAGAGCCT
The DNA here is from genome assembly GCA_036478935.1 of Thiotrichaceae bacterium. Lineage (GTDB taxonomy): Bacteria > Pseudomonadota > Gammaproteobacteria > Thiotrichales > Thiotrichaceae > HyVt-477. The sequence continues at coordinate 10,395 of JAZGES010000228.1, read as the reverse complement.
AAATCACCTTCAAACACTAGAAACAACAATAACCAAAACAGAAGAAGGAAGCCACAGCAAAGGCGCCAACAATCTACCAAGCAAAAGCCTCAGAACAGAAGACAAAATACACGTAAGAATAACAATCAGAACCAGAACCAGAACCAGAACCAGAACCAGAACCAGAACCAGAACCAGAACCAGAACCAGAATAATACTAATAAACAGCCGAATCCAAACCAAAATCGCAAAAAAACGAATACAAACAAGCCAAGACCACCTCAAAAAAGGACTACTAACACCCCAAAGTCTGGCAATGTGAAACAGCAAAAAGATGCTAATAACAGCAAAGATGCCGCTACTGAAAATAATGGTAATAGCACGGCTAATAAACCTGCGACAACAACTAACAGTGCTGACGCTAATCAAAACAAACCTGCACGGAATAATCGCAGAAATCCATATCAAAACCGAAATAGGAGAACGAATAAACAGCAAACTACTAAAAACAAAGATGTTGTTGTAAATAATCCTAATGAAATGGACATGACACCCATTGAAATTAAAATCCCAAGACCTAGCTCGTCTATCAAAAAGAAGCCTGCTAATAAGCCTAAGCCAACAACTAATGAAAATAAGCCTCAAAGTAAAGCTCAAGCACCAAAAGGTAAGAACTTAGACTCTGCTGAACCAATAAAGAAAGCTTCCGCTCCAGCCACCCCATCAAAGCCTAAACCAAGTACAAGTACGTCAAATAATAAAACCAAGGTAGGGAATTCAAATGATGCAGAAAAGCCAAAAGCTCCAGCTAAAAAGCCTGCAACCAGAAGAAAAATAACACCAAAGAAAGCTAAAACAACCGCAAAGACTGATGAAGCTGGAACACAAAAGCAAGCTAGGACACCTATAGCCAAAATCACTGCAAAGAAGGTCACAAGTAAATCTACGACTACCGTTAAGAGCAAGGCACAAAAAGCACCCAAAACTACTGAGCCCGTGAAGACTACAAAAAAGAAAGTGGTTAAGGCTGATATAGGAAAGGACGAGAAATCAACTCAGCCAGCACCTAAAGCAAGAAAAGCTGTTACAACAAAGTCGACTAGAACGCCTTTGAAAAAGATAGAAAGTAGTGAGAATAGTGACTAAAGACTGATAGCAAATAGCACTCTGACGCTTTCAAAATTTGCACAATACTTCTCTAGAAGCCTCCACACCTTTAACCAACGGAGAGCACTCTAGAGAAGACTTACAATTAACGCGAGCTTTAAACCTGACCCAGATTAAGTCTGAACACCCGCAAGACAAGGGAAGTGTTAGCTTCCCCAGAGTATTTACATGAACTTAAGGGCATGTTCTGAATATGAAGCTCGCCATTCTGGTGAATACCAGAATCTATGGCACTAAAGCGATGATACCGGTAGCCGCCAGTATCACTGGTTCGGCAAACTTATCGGCAACCCTGACTGTAAATACTTTTAGGACGATTATAGCAATCTGATCCAACCAATATCCCAAGGTTTGACACGGGTTACTCACACCCCAAGACCCCATAACGAGGGAGCTTGCCTGAGAATCTAAAAAGCTACTGCAAATATCACAGTCTGACTTTTTAAATCGTAAAACAGGACTACTATTCGTCTGCTCCTAGCTACCCGAAGGTCTGGCAAACTTATCATTCAGCTTTTGTACAAAACGGTCTGTATCATCTCGTAGAGCATCTAGACGCTTTCTAGATCTACCACTCCAGCCTCTAGGGTTGCTGGAGAATATACTTCTAAATGGGGAAGTGCTTTTCAAAAAAGCTGCTTTTAAATCTCCAGCACTATCACTAGACATTTTCTTTGCTATTGACTTCGAGAATGCCTTTCGGAAATAAAAATGCAATAGGATAAGCGCTAAGACTATTGCCAGAGCAATCCCATAAAGTAACGGCTTACTTCCCATTAAAGTAGGTAACCATGGTGGATTAAATGTCACCCCTTGCCAGTATCCTGCTATCACAGACGTAATTGCTGAGCCAATCAAAAGTGTTGCTAAGACGATACCATCAGAGGTTAAGACTCGCTTTTTCCATGATTGAAGTGATGCTTGTAGTTTGGGAACAGACTGATGCTCAATATGATTAGCCAATGATTCCATTGAGCCAATGATTCGGTAAACTCGCTCTACGCTAATACCATCCATACGTGTAGTGATTTCATTATAATCTGCATCACGTTTAGCTTCATAACGCGCCCAGACATTTGCGTCTTCAACAGGTACAGCCAAATGCTTGTTATAAAGTACGTAAAACCTTCCTGCACTCAAACCATTTTGAACAAGCGCCTTCTGCCAGGACGCTACTATATCTTCCAGGTTGTCTTCTTTAGCAGAGGTATCAATCTGGTTTAATATAAATAAGAATTTGCTACTATCGTTTCGTCTTTGCGCACCTTTGACTAAATGCTCTAAAGTATCCTGCATCGCTCCAGGTTCAGGATGCCTAGCATCGAATAATACTAAAACAAGGTCTGACAATTCAATAATATGATCTGTTATTTTTAACGTAGATTTGCGTTGCTCATCAGCATCAAAGCCTGGAGAATCTATAAGAATCTTGCCACGAAGTGCTTCACTTGGTGCAACCTTCATTTGCAAATAGTTATCTATTTTTGAACCTTCACCAGCCGCAACCTTCTCAATCTCTTCACTAATTTGGTAAAAAGGAAACCTAGGATCTCCATCTAATGCCAACCCAGGCAACGTTCTTGTCTCTGAATCTGAAGTATAGGTAATCACTGTAAACCGGTCATCAACCGCTTGATTACCTGTTTTCTGCAATGGCAATCCTATAAATGAGTTAATGAAGCTTGATTTTCCAGCTGAAAATGTTCCTAGAATAGAAATCATAGGCCACCAAGATATCTGTGTAGCATAAGATTCGCCCGGGGCAAGCAACCCTAATCCCTGTGCGACCTTGTCTAACTGTTGATATCGATCGACCACATCAACAAGAATAGGAGCTTCTTGTTTTAAATGTTTCTGTAAACGCTCTAATCTTTCTTTAATCCTTTTATCTGGCGTCATGTCTATCCTTAAAATTAGAACTGAAAGTTTGATTACTAGCCAAGAAGCAATGCAAAGTACTTTGATGCAAAGACATCATAAGAAATTACTGCTGAACAGGCTGAGCTGCTTGTTCTGGATAGGGCTGATAATAAACAGGAGGTTGCTGAGGCTGAGCCTGTCTATTAGATCCACGAAAACGTCCGTTGGAGTTATTACTCCATGGGAGGAACTTATTAAACATACTTAAAGGGGTTGATACATTTTGGTTTAAGCTCCACATATCCTGTTGCATATTGTTTGTGGAGGTAGCAAGGCTTGACGTTGAGTCTGTCATTGCACCAATATTTTGAGACATTGAGCCAACATCTGATGACATATTCCCAACCTTTCCTGTCATAGACTCGGTAGATTTAGCCAGACTAGTCATCTTTTCAGACATTTCAACTGTACTGTTAGAAATGACTTTCATGTTGGTATCAACAGAGTCTGCAATAGTAACTATAGATACTGCCATTTTTCCTACATCCTTTGTTAAGGAGTGCACCAGAAAAAAACCATAGGCAGCTAGTATTATAAAAGCGACCATTGCAGGGTAAACTAATATTTGCATTCTTCGAGTCGATGATTCTTCGCGCTTTTCAAGTTCACGGAGTTCACTTTCAAGCTCTAAAACATAGTCACGATGTAATTCGCTTTTTTCGCCCATAACCTTATACCACACTCACTTTATTCATTTAACTCGTAGGTTATTCAGACATAGAACGATGGATTTCACTCGCTTTTTCTGGAAAAAACACACCGATAAAACCTAGCATATTTGCTACTTCTCTGGACTTCCCTTCTTTAAGCAAAGGCATAGCAATTTCTGCATACAAAGCGGCAGACTCTTTCTGCTTATTTTGATGCCAAAGAACATTAGCCAATTCTCCTTTATATGCCAACGATGAAGGGTCTCGCTTTACTAAGGCTTGATAAATAGCTGCAGATTTATCTTTTTTGTTTTGCCAAAAAGCTTCCCTAGCAAGTTTTAATAAGTCTTCTGAACTCATGGCAATTAAGTCTTCAGTAGCTTCTTCAGACGCTATAGCACTAGGTGCATTATCTCTCTTTGAAGCATCCACTTCTACTGCATCTGAAGATTGCTTTTCTTCCACAACATTTGTTGTATTAGTGGATAAAGTGCTCGCTGCTACTTGAGCAGGAGCCGCAACTGATTTAACAGCCACAGCATCAGGTGCCGTACTATGTGAATGCTTAGAAATTGCTTTTACCGGCTGATGCATAGCAGAACTAGCATTTCCATGCTCATGTGATACTTTTGCAGATTTTTCAATACTTCCCGCAGTATCAGTTATCCTATGAGCCTGCGATGATGTTTCTGCGACCACCCCTTCACCAGATTCAACCACATGGGAAGCAACATTATTGCCACCCTGTTCGGCTCCACTATTGGATCCCATATTTATATTTAGCAATATAGCTAAAGCGGCGAGTATCCAAGCTGTAATAATGGGGTGTGACATTAGCCAACGAAAAATATGCATCTAATACTCCTTTAATAACTGCTACCAAGGTAGATATCTCCTAAGAAGTATCTACCTTCTATATTTTGTATTGCTTCATATATTTACAAGATTAATTATTTGATAACAACCCTAAATATTTGAAATACTGCGATAATTATTAATTACCCAACTTTAGTATAAACTATTACCTAGCAAATCTAGCTCTTCTTTTGCTTTTGAACGTCCATCAAGCTCGAATACTGCCAACCCTTCACTGAAAGAACGACGATAGATAGTTCTTTGATAAAGCTTACACTCGAGCATTTTGATACCCGATAAGGTTTTCATCGCTGCAAACGCCTCATCTGTTTCGCGTACACCATGATGTGTATCTGAGCGATTCATGAAACCTATTACATCTACTGCCTTAGCCTTACTACCAGCGCGAGCCTTTTCAATTAGCTTCAGAAAGCGCTGCGTTGACCAGACATCTGCCTGACTAGGTGCAATAGGTACCACTATTCTATCTGCTGCTTTAAGTGCCGCCTCCATTGCAGTCGGGTCTGACATACCAATATCAATTACTATCTCAGTGTTTTTGCCTTCACTCTTCAATTCAGCGATATTATTATGAGGTGTTATCGCAGGTACATAACCATCTTCAGTACGAATTTCAAAAGCATCCGTTAATGTTGCCTGAGGATCAAGGTCGTAGACAGAAACATAAGCATTCCTGTTAGTTGCAACCCATAAAGACAAGTTAAAAGCTACGGTGCTTTTTCCTGTACCACCTTTTAGATTACCTACAACTGTTATCGCCATCTTTTAACTCACTCTTTTGTTTGTGGTTGCTGAGGCTGATGTGATTTTTGAGGTTGTCCCGATTGCTGTTGCATTGTAGGTGCTCCACCCATGTAGCCATAAGGCGCATAAGGTTGACCATATTGATACATGGGCATGGGAACAAAGTACATGCGAGGGGCTGACCCCATATTTGGAACCATCTGACCATTACCCATATTCATATTGGGTGTTGGCATACGCATATTGGGCATCTGCATATTAGGTGAAGGCATCCGCATATTCGGCATATTCATTGATGTGGTAGGCATTGACATACTGTGTTGACCACCTTGATTTCCAGTTCCTGCATTAACTACAGGCTTTTCCATCTTAGGCTTATTCATAACAGGAGCCACTGGAGCTTCCATTTTATGAGGCTCAACAGTCATTGACTTAAGTGGCTTAGCACCTAATGGAGCAGCAGGAACAGAGGGGGATGGCGCAGCAGGAACAGAGGGGGATGGCGCAGCCATTTCCACAGCGTGCTTAGCTGGCTCTGATGCCTTAGCTTTCACAGGAGCCACAGCCGGTTGAACCTTCATTTTGGGAGACTGAGGGGCTGCAACTTGTACATTAGATTCCATTGAAGCCTTTTTTGGTGCTTCTGGAGTATTCGGTGCTTTAATTACAACAGGAGCAGCGGGTTGTACTGGATCCGCAGGCTTCACAGGGGTCGTAGCATTTTCTGGAGCAGTTGGAGCTTCTGGAAACGCAGGTGCTTGAGGCTGAGTCTGTAATGTGACATTAGGCACATCTCGAAATAAACCAGGGGGCGGAGGAACAATTGCATCGCTCTTCGAAACCGCTGCCATTCCAGTTTTTGCCTCTGAGCTACTTGTTGCTCCAGAAGACCCTTCTGTATTTACATGGTCTAATTTACCCGAAGCTTCTTTAACAGCTGAAGACTCTGTTACTACAGATGCAGTTTTATCATCTTCTGGCTTGCTGCAACCAATCAATGAAATAGCTAGCACTGTAGCTCCAGTTGCTAAACCTATTACACCAATACCTTTATATGCGGATTTCATTAAAATACCTTTTTAAATTTTATCTATATGTTAAAGATCATCTTTTAGGCGTATACCTCGACGCGCTTTCGATGATCCTTTTGATTTTGTCGGCTTGTCTTCATTTACTTGAGGCTTATCTTTTGGCTTAGCTGCCACTTTTGACCCTACTTCAGGCTCTACTTTAGGTGCTGCTTTTGCCTTAGGTGCTGCCTTTGCCTTAGGTGCTGCCTTTGCCTTAGGTGCTGCCTTTGCCTTAGGTGCTGCTTTTGCCTTAGGTGCTGCTTTTGCCTTAGGTGCTGCTTTTGCCTTAGGTGCTGCTTTTGCCTTAGGTGTTGCCTTTGCCTTAGGTGTTGCCTTTGCCTTAGGTGTTGCTTTTGCCTTAGGTGCTATTTTCTGGTCAACATTATGACTTTCATTTATTTTGCTTACAACTACTGAATCAGAATCTTTTGATTTATTAGACTTTCTTTGCTTAAACGCATTAACACCTAACCCGAGTAAACTCTTAGCACCACTGAATAGCATACCCGCTACGGTTAGCACCAAACCAACAGCGGTTGCGCCTGCATCCTTTACCTTTTCAAATACACTTTCACCGTCATTATTTGATAAAACTGCACTTTCTGAAGAGGAATCAATAGCTGTTTGAATTTCAGCACTGCTTCCTGGTTCACCCGGCACCTGCCCATCTACATATAATGCTTTACCAGCACTAATACATCCCAAAGGAATAACCAAAAGCGTTAATAGTGTGGAAACTAAGCCACCAAAAATAAGCGAAACACCCATACCTTGGAATATGGGGTCAGACACAATAACTGATGACCCACCCATTAATGCAAGTGCTGTGATGGCGATAGGTCGAGTTCTTGCTTCACAAGAATGTATGACAGCATCAATAACGGTCATACCTTTTTCCATAACCGCTTCTCTTGCAAAGTCCACTAATAGAATTGAGTTTCGAACGATAATCCCAGCTAACGCAATAAAGCCGATCATTGAGGTTGCTGAGAATTCGGCATTCATGATCCAGTGACCTGGAACAATACCGATTAAAGTCAAAGGAATAGGAGCCATTACAATAGCAGGTAAAATAAAGTTACCAAATTGAGCTACGATTAGCATATAGATGAGCACAAGAGCTGCCATGAAAGCAATTCCCATATCTCTAAATGTCTCAAATGTGACCGTCCACTCACCACCCCATTCAAAAGACGATTCATTTGAGTCTTTAGGAGTTCCTAACCAATACCCCCCATCGATGATATTCCCGTCAGGAGATTTGTAGCCTTTACCATCATTATCTGCCGCTAAAAGATCTTCGACTTCAAACTGCGCATACACGGGTGCAGCCAACTTTCCAACACCCTCACCTGTAACAAATTCAACAGGCCGTAGGTCTTTATGGTAAATAGGTTGTTCCTGCATTTCTGCAGAAAAAGACCCTAATTCAGCTAATGGAATGGCTATTCCTGCTCGATTGGTAACAGGCAACTGTACTAACCTAAAAACATCTGAGCGCACACTTAAAGGTACTTGCATCACAATGGGAGTCGGCTCTATCAAAGCATTTTTCTTAATATCACCAAGAATATATCCACCCATTGCCATTTCTAACGTACGATTAATATCCTCTACCGAGATTCCATTTCTTTGTGCCTTATCAGCGTCCACTTTAAAACGTAATAGCTCATGCGGCTCTTCAAGAAAATTGTCAACGTCGGCAATATTGTTAGCTTCTTCAAACTTCTTGGTCAGGTATCTAGAAAATTCACGTCGTCCCTCAGCACTGGGGCCATAAATCTCTGCAACAATGGTTTGCAATACTGGAGGGCCTGGTGGCATTTCAACAATTTGAATACGTGCGTTAACTTTGTTTGCAATAGGAGTTAACACGCCACGAACTGCATCTGCTATTTCATGACTGCTTCTTTCTCTATCACCTTTATCAACTAGCTGTACTTGTATATCACCCTGCCAAGGTTGATTACGTAGATAATAGTGGCGCACTAAACCGTTAAAGTTAAAGGGAGATGCGGTTCCAGCATAAGTTTGTAACGCGGTTACCTCTTCAACTTCCAATAACTTTCCTGACAATGTATTAATTAGGTTTGCCGTTACCGGTAATGCAGTTCCCTCAGGGAAGTTAACAACAACATTAAATTCAGGTTTATTGTCCAGCGGCAACATTTTGACGCGAACACCTTTGGTATAAAAGAAAATCAGCGATAAAAAGAAAACGACGATAATCCCATATAAAAATATTTTGCCTTTCTTAGGCTTGCTAATCAGTGGAATGATAATCCCACGGAAAAAACGATCCATCATTGCGGCTTGCTTATGTTCTTTTTCAGCCGCATCTCTTAAGTCATCAATATTTGGCTTTAATTGATTGGTAAGCCAGGGAGTAAAGGCAAATGCTGCGAACAATGAGATCATCATCGCTACTGAGCCAAGAACCGGTATGGGAGACATATAAGGCCCCATCATACCGCTGACAAATCCCATGGGTAATAGAGCGGCTATAACCGTAAACGTTGCAATAATAGTTGGATTCCCAACCTCTCGCACCGCATCAACGGCAGTTTCTGTATCCAGAGTATCCGCCAATAACCAGCGGCGATAGATATTTTCCACCACCACAATGGCATCGTCGACCAGTATTCCTATAGAAAATATAAGTGCAAATAAGCTCACCCTGTCGATTGTTAGACCTAGTAGCCATGCTGAAAATACAGTGGTTGTCAGAACAATAGGAATAACAACCAAAACCACCGCTGCCGCACGCCAACCGAGGAACAACCACACTAGTATGGTAACTATTCCTGTTGCAATAGTTAGTTTAAGCAAGAGGTGGTTAACTTTTTCTTTTGCCGAAGCTCCGTAATCACGAGTAACTTCAACATGGATATTATCCGGAATGCTGCGCCCTTTTAACGACTCTACTTTTTCCAAAATAGCTTCAGAAACTTCAACACCATTACTACCCTGCTTCTTGGCTATCGCAATCGTTACTGCTGGCGCTCCATGTGCCTTTTCTTCTGCATCACTGGCTGGCCCAGTATAGTAGCTGACTAACTTACTCGCTTCGCTAGCTTCTCCTTTCACCGTCGCTATATCACGAACATAGACAGGACGACCTTCCACCACTGCAACCATCAAGCGATTAACATCATCCGCATTTTGCAGGAATGAACCAGTAACAATAGTAACCACTTTATTACCCGGTTCAATACCACCCGCAGTACGTTCTGAGTTAGCCATTCGAATCGTGTTAGCTACTTGATCCAGTGACACACCATAAGTAGCCAACCGTTCTGGTAGTATTTCGATGACTAGCTGATCAGATCGACCATCAACAATAAAACTTTGGCTGGTATTAGCCACTTCACGCAAACTCTGCAAGACATCCAGTGAGACAAGACGCAAAGAGGCGTCATCCACTTCATTTGACCATAAAGTTAAAGTCACGGTTGGAACATCGTCCACACCTTTTGGCTTAACTAAAAAACCTCTAATCCCTGCAGGCATATTACCTTTATTGGATTCTATCTTGTCGTGTAGCTTAACAATAGACGTGTTGTAATCTTCACCTACGGTGAATTGAACCGTAACCATTGCCTGACCACGCGAGGAGGCAGAATACACATGCTCCACTCCGGTAATCTCTGACATGATAGCTTCAAGAGGACGAGCAATTTGACTCTCTACCTCTTTTGACGATGCTCCAGGATAAGATACAAAAATATCCACCATTGGCACTGAAACCTGTGGGTCTTCTTGTCTAGGCGTTATTTGTAAGCCCAATATTCCAATAGCAAGGAATGCAATGATGAGTAGTAACGATATAGGCGAGGTGATAAACGACTTGGCTAACCCTCCCGCAATTCCTAAAGGGTGCTCATGAGCGTTTTGGTTATTATTTTCTTTCTGGTCATTCATAGAGTTAAATCCAGCGGAGGTCTAGCGTCAAAGAGTATTTAATTGGGAGTTAGTGAAGTTATTCTGCG
>JAZGES010000227.1:0-4307 GCA_036478935.1 Thiotrichaceae bacterium | reverse complement strand
AACAATGAAGAAAAGAAAAAGTATGTTACAAAGGTCATCGGGTGTTGTTGGTAAAATTTGTTTTCTATTGGCCGTGCTATGCGCAGTTGCACTTTACTTCAAGGTACAGGAACTTGGTATGCAACACCCTGTTTCTGCCAGCTTTCTAGCCTCATCCTTCTTTTTTGTTTTTATCGGATTTGTATTTACTATTATGGGTAATGCAGACCTTCCAAGCTTCAAGGTAACCTCTACTTCTATCAATGAAGAAAAAAGAGTAAAAGGCACCTATCTCTAAAAGTTTTTCATTTACATCAAATTGAGAAAAGTATAGACACAAAAATCAGAGTTGAATCTGTTATCTGAGGTTTTTCTATGTTGAGGACTTCATGGTCAAGTAGACGACTATGGTTAATAACTCCACAGGAAACAGTATGGTCTATCTTTGTGCCTATAGGGGTTATCCTTACTATCTAGATAAGCCTATCTAGGCTAAATTAATGAGCTATTTAAAGACTTATTTACTACCCGTTTTAAACTGGTAATTGAAGTCGATCAAAAGCCCAGTACAAGCCTGTAATCGCAATTATTAATGATGCCGGGATAACGACCACCTTGCGATACCAAGATTTGTGTCGAAGCCAGACTGATATAGCCAGAAATGCAGCGAGGATTACGGCTAATTGACCAAGCTCTACGCCCACATTGAAACTAATTAAAGCAATCATAAAGGCACCATCAGGCATACCAAAGTCGCTGAGTACACTGGCAAACCCCATGCCATGTAGAAGACCGAATAAGAAAACCAATATCAATCGACTAGTGTGTAGTTTTTTTGCGAAGACATTTTCAAAGCCAGCATAGGCGATAGAGAGCGCAATGAGTGGTTCGACAATGTAGGCAGGTAAGCTAATCATCCCGTTCATTGATAGACCCAATGTGATGGTATGAGCAACAGTAAACATGGTGACTTGCCAGAGTAATGGCTTCATCCGAGTGCTAAAAAGAAAGAGAGCAAGGATAAATAAAATGTGATCAAGCCCTTTGGGGACGATGTGCTCAAAACCTAGAATAATGTAGTTTGTGATAACTTGATGGACCGGCTGTTTAGCCACTATTTCAGTCAGTGAGAAAGGCTCGCTTACTTTGTCTTTACGGAGCCATTGCCATTCTGACCAATGCCATTGTTGCGTGGTTTTGTTAATTTGACGTAGGCGTACAGCATGATCACCGAGGGCTAATGGGTAATACCATTGCAGTGCTTGTGCGCTATGTGTACTAAGCTCAATGTGGCTGGTGAGGTTAATAACGCTGATACGAGGCACTTTGGTGTAGCCGCGTTCGGGAATTTTTACGGATGTAATGCTAAGAGGAATAGAGTCCCCTTGTTGATTCGTTAGTGCAACTTGTTGTAGGAAGGTGGGTTTGAAGGCATCAAATTTAGGTGCTAACTCTTCACTTTGCATTTCTCGTAAGGCATCGTATTCGTCTGCATTGGGCGCATCTTTGGTGTTTTTGTATTGTCCATTTATGCCGGTCAGTAGTGCTTCGATGCAGGCACGGATTTCAATGTTGATTTCACCGGTTGACTCAACATTGATTTCTATAAGTGCGGGTTTGACGACATCGGCGAGAGCTTGTGTTGAAAAGAACGTAAGCAAAAAAGTAAGAATAAAATAACGATACATAAAAGTTGTTTTTGAAAGATAAAGAGAGCGAGCTATCAGTGTATAGTGAACGTTTGATGGAATATAAGATGATGTCAAATCATCAACTCCATCTATTAACACCTAGAGAAAAGAGTTTAACAGGAGAAAGAAAATGCCAACAATGGATAAACGTACCTTTTTAAAATTAGCAGCGATGGGAGTTGCTGGAACGGCAACCGGTGCTTTGCCTTTTTTGATGCAAAGTGCTTTTGCTGGCGATGCAGCCAAACCAGCAAAGATGCCTGCTGATTATTATAGTATGCCTAAAAAAGGACAGGCTCGTATTTTACATACCACCGATTTACACGGTCAGTTGTTACCTGTTTACTTCCGTGAGCCTAATGTGAATTTAGGTGTTGGTCCTGCGCTTGGTCGCCCTCCACATATTGTAGGCAAGCAACTCTTAGAGAAGATGAAGTTGCCGCTTGATGGGCCTGAAGCTTACGCTTATACCTACTTAGACTTCTTTAATGCCGCTAAAAAATACGGAAAAATGGGTGGTTACTCTCATATAAAAACATTATTAGATAGTCTACGTAAAGACGCGGGTGGTGTGGATAACACGATAACCATTGATGGCGGTGACTTATGGCAAGGTTCTGGTACTTCACTGTGGACTCGCGGTGTAGATATGGTGGAAGCTTCGAATATCCTCGGCGTTAATGTGATGGTGGGTCATTGGGAGTTCACTTATCCAGAGCAAGAAGTATTGAATAATATTGCTTTATTTAAAGGTGATTTTATTGGTCAGAATGTGCGTGTTAAAGATGATGCGCTAATGAGCGATGAATACGCCGAAATGGTTGAGAAAAATGAGGGGCGTGGTCTTTATGATGAAGATGCTGGTTATGCTTTCCAGCCTTATGTGATGAAGAAGATAGGTGGTAAGCGTATTGCTGTTGTGGGTCAAGCTTTCCCTCGTACTTCTAATGCTAACCCCCAAGAGTTCTTCCCTGACTGGTCGTTTGGTCTGCGCGAAGATGATATGGCGCAACTGGTTAAGAAAATTCGTACTGAAGAGAAGCCTGATGCATTGATTATGCTATCTCACAATGGCATGGATGTGGATATTAAAATGGGTGAGAACATTCCCGGTATTGATGCAGTATTTGGTGGGCATACGCATGATGGCATGCCTCAACCTATCGAAGTTAAGAACAAAGATGGTAAGCGTTGTCTGGTTACCAATGCAGGTTCAAACGGTAAGTTTGTTGGTGTAATGGATATTGATGTCAAAGGTGAAGGCAAGATTGATATGCATTATAAAATGCTGCCGGTTATTACCAACTGGCTTGAAGCTGATAAAGAGATGGAAGCCTATATCTCGCAGATGCGTAGCAAGAAATATGATGACAAGATCAATGAAGCGCGTCATGAAAAGCTGAAGTTTAACAAATCTCGTGTAGGTAAATCTTACGATGAGATCTTAACGGAGAAGCTCGCAATAGCGGATCGTACGCTATATCGCCGTGGTAACTTCATGGGAACTTGGGATCAAGTTTTATGTAATGCGCTACGTGATGAATATAAGGCAGATGTGGCGATGTCTGCTGGTGTGCGCTGGGGAACTACGACACTAGAAGGCGATTGGATCACTATGGAAGATGTGATGACCCAGAGTTCTATGACCTATGCAGAAACCTATGTTTCTGAAATGAAGGGTAAGGACTTGTTAACGACACTTGAAGAAGTAGCCGATAACTTATTTGATCCTGACCCTTACTTGCAATCGGGTGGTGACATGGTTCGAGTAGGTGGTTTGGACTACACTATTGATCCTACCAAGAAGCTATATTCGCGTATCTCTGATGCTCGCTTGGATAATGGCGATAAAATCGAAGCCGATAAAACCTACAAAGTGGCTGGTTGGGCTACGGTAAACCGTACGCCTGATGGCAAGTTGATGTGGGATGTCGTACGTGACCATATCCTTAAAGCAAAAGGCAAAGATGATGTGCTTAAATTACCTAAAATTAACAATCCCAAGATTGTCGGCATGAATGATAATCCGGGAATGGCGGATTATGAAGGTGAAACGGGTTAACTAAACCTGTTTTAACGCAATAAAAAAGCCCTGATATTCAGGGCTTTTTTATTGGAAGTAAGGGTGTGATTAGAGGCTGACTATATCTCTAAAAACCGAGGCATGATTTCAACTAGATTGCAGGGTTTATGATCGATATCCAATTGCTGCGATATGACCTTATCCCAACCATCTTTGCATGCACCCGGAGAACCCGGCAAAGTAAACAGCACAGTGCCATTTGCAATACCTGCTACTGCTCTCGACTGAATGGTTGAGGTGCTAATCAAGTCATAAGATAGCATTCGAAATATTTCTCCAAAGCCTTCTATTTCCTTGTCATATAACACTTTAAATGCTTCTGGCGTTATATCGCGCCCTGTTAATCCTGTTCCACCTGTGCTGATGACAGCATGAACGTCTGGGTCTGCAATCCAGTTTGAGACAATGGCTCTTATTGAATAAACACTGTCTATTACTATTTGTTTATCTGCCAGTAGATGCCCCGCCGAAGTTAGTCTATCTACTAAAACTTTACCTGATTTATCATCGGCTTCTGTGCGTGAGTCTGAGACAGTAAGTACGGCTATGTTTAG
>JAZGES010000226.1:0-3685 GCA_036478935.1 Thiotrichaceae bacterium | reverse complement strand
ACTCCCCAGTTGTAGGTCAGCTCTAGCACTGTATTTGCAGATTCTTCGCCATAGCCCAAGAAGGCTAAGGTGAATTTTCCATCCGGGTATTCTTTGCGTCTTAGTTCTTTCATCCCCAATACTTCGGTATAGAAAGCAATGGATCGTTCTAGGTCGCCCACTCGCAACATGGTGTGTAGTATTCTCAAAATTATTCCTTTAAAGCATGTGGGAGACGATGCCGTCTGCCAGTTTAGGTTCAAACCACGTAGACTTAGGTGGCATTACGTCATTGTTATCGGCAACACTCATCAAGTCTTCCATTTTAGTTGCGAAGATTGAGAAAGCTACTGCCATTTCTCCACTATCTACGCGCTTTTCTAATCCTTCTAGTCCACGGATTCCACCTACGAAATCAATACGGTTATCTGTACGCGGATCGCTGATACCTAGTATAGGATCAATCAGGTTGTTGGCTAATCGGCTTACATCTAATCTTGCAACCGGATCATCATTGTTTATCAAGTTTGAATTTAACGTTAGGCGATACCATTGGTCTTTCAGGTACATGCCGTATTCAGTGGTTTGTGTTGGTTTTACTGGCGTATCACTTTTAGTTACTTCAAAAGATTCACTTACTTTATCGACAAACTCATCCACAGTTAGTCCGTTTAGGTCTGTTATCACCCGATTGTAATCAAATATTTTCATTTCATGGTGAGGGAATATTACCGTGAGGAAGTAATCCCAAGGGGCTTTGCCCGCTTCTATATCTGAGCCTTCACGTCGTGTGGCTGCAATACGCGAGGCTGAAGCTGAACGATGATGTCCATCTGCTATATAGATAGCATCCATTGTATTAAACGCATCGGTTAGTTGCTGGATAAGAGCATCGTCGTCAATCACCCACAGGGTATGTTGAATGCCGTCATCCGCGGTTGCATCCATATCTGGCTCTTTTGCACTAACTTCTGCGATGATTTTATCTACCACAGGTGCATCTGGATAAGCTAATAACACAGGGCCAGTTTGGGCATTTACGGTGTCAATTTGACGTACTCTATCGTCTTCTTTTACGGGACGCGTGTATTCGTGCTTGCGGATACGATTGGTATCATAATCATCAACCGAGGCGCCTGCGACTAGTCCTGTCTGTACGATATCTCCCATGATGAGGCGGTAGGCGTAGTAACACGGCTTATCATCTTGTTTTAAAACACCTTCTGCTATCATTTTCTTTAGGTTTTCTGCCGCTTTTGCATAAACCTCTGGGGCATAAGGATCGGTACCTTCTGGCAGGTCTATTTCTGGTTTGGATATATGTAAAAAGCTCCAAGGCTTACCTTCTGCTCTTACACGCGCTTCAGCGGTATTGAGCACATCATAAGGAGGAGCAATAACATCATCAGCACGACCTTGTGCTGGGCGTAAACCACGAATAGGGGAAATGAGATCCATACAGAAGCCTTTTTAAAATTAAATGATGGAAAACAGTATAACTGGCTAGTTTTTATCTGTCGTATATTTTGCAAAAATTCTGCAATCTACCGACACTCATCTTATATTCTCCCCAAACCCATCAGCTATTTTCTCAATAACCTTTAGGACAGCTATAAACTCTTGTATAATCCGCGACTTTAAAAATTTAATGATGCATCTGTGCCAGATAACTTTATCTGCACACAACATCTCACGTTAAAGAGCCTCTTATATGGAAACATACTTACTCCCTATTGTGTCAATATTGGCAGGTTTTGCTCTTTTAATATGGAGTTCTGATGTATTTGTTGATGGTGCTGCTGATTTAGCGCGTCATTTTGGAATCTCTCCGATACTTGTAGGAATGTTGGTTATTGGTTTTGGTACCTCCGCTCCGGAGATGCTGGTTTCTGGTGTCGCAGCCTTTAATGGCAACCCTGATATGGGTATTGGTAATGGTATCGGTTCAAATATTACCAATATCACCTTAGTGCTTGGAGTAACCGCGCTTTTTTACGCACTACCTGTAGAATCTCGAATAGTAGAAAAAGAGTTACCACTACTGCTGATTATTAGCTTTATCGCCATGATTACACTCTACTTCGGTGAGTTTGGTCCTTTGGATGGGGCGATACTCCTGATCACACTGGCCTTTGTTTTAACTTGGATGATCTATACCGCCAAAAAAGAAAGCGAATCATCCCCACCTCCTCACGACCCATTGCTAACAGATATTAAAGATCACTTCCCCCCTAAACCACATAATAAAACGGCTATGCTATGGACAATAGGTGGACTATTGCTATTACTCCTAAGCTCACAAATGTTGGTATGGGGTGCTAGTAGCATTGCTGTGACACTGGGCGTTAGTGACTTGGTTATCGGTTTAACTATTGTCGCTATTGGCACGAGTTTGCCTGAACTTGCCGCTACGCTAGTTAGCGCTAAGAAAGGAGAAACCGACCTTGCCATTGGCAACATTGTGGGTTCTAACTTTTTCAATACACTAGGTGTTCTCGCTCTACCCGCTATCATTAGCCCAGGAATGCCTGAC
Organism: Thiotrichaceae bacterium; assembly: GCA_036478935.1. GTDB lineage: Bacteria > Pseudomonadota > Gammaproteobacteria > Thiotrichales > Thiotrichaceae > HyVt-477. The sequence goes on along the minus strand of JAZGES010000226.1, from coordinate 1,173 downwards.
AGCAATGCCATTTATCGAGATATGCCTATTGCACTTGTTATCACCACCGTCTTACTTCTGTTTGCTTGGGGATGCTGGCAAAAAAGAATCATTAAATTTGGCAAAGGCGCTATACTTTTATCACTATTTTTCGGTTATCAGTTTTTACTGTTTTATCAAAGTTCACATGATATTACCTGCCGCACCTTCTTCTGTTTATAATGACGAGCGTTTAAGTAGCTGTTTGAGCCGGCATCTAACGGCACCGTTCACAAAAATACATTCTTAAGGCTATGACTTAAATTAACCTATGACTAATAACAACTCAAAACCTTTTATTGATATTGCTAGAGACGTTATAGCAATAGAGCAAAACGCCATAGGTGACTTGTCTGCAAAACTAGACGACTCTTTTGCCGCTGCCTGTCATGCCATTCTAGAAAGTAAGGGCCGCTTGATTATTAGCGGTATGGGAAAGTCCGGCCATATTAGTAATAAAATGGCGGCTACTCTCGCCAGCACTGGTACTCCTGCTTATTTTGTACATCCTGGTGAAGCCTTACACGGTGACTTGGGAATGATCATGGCAGAGGATGTCGTCATCGTGATTTCAAACTCTGGTAGCACTGAAGAACTTTTAGTACTCGCTTCAGCCACTAAACGGCACGGCACTACTATTATTGCTATGACGGGCAATAAAGACTCGGCACTGGCTGAACTTAGTGATATTCATTTGGATATTGGTGTGAAAGAAGAGGCTTGTCCGCTGGGGCTAGCTCCGACTTCAAGTACAACGGTGACATTGGTATTGGGTGATGCACTGGCAGTTGCCTTATTGGAGGCCAGAGGTTTTACTCCTGAAGACTTTGCACGATCACACCCTGCAGGACGGCTTGGCAAGCGCTTGTTAGTTCATGTGCGTGATATTATGCATACTGGTGATCAACTACCTGTCGTTTCTCCTGATACAACAGTCAAAGACGCTATCCTTGAGATGACAACCAAAAAGCTAGGCGCTACGCTTATTTGTGATGAGAAACACACATTGCTAGGCATCTTTACTGATGGTGACCTTCGTCGGGCATTCGAGCAAGACACCATTAGTGAGCTTATTGGCAATGTGATCAAGCCTTCTCAGTATGTAACTCAGTCGAATGATTTAGCTGTCGATGCGTTAAATATGATGCAAGATAA
>JAZGES010000225.1:0-3025 GCA_036478935.1 Thiotrichaceae bacterium | reverse complement strand
TTATAAGGATCGGCATTAAGTAGCTCCCTACTTAAACCATCCCGCATATATTCTCGTCTGTATTCACTTATATCCATAGCCAAGTAGTATACTAAGATTAAAGCGATAAAACCCTACCTGAGGAATTTTCCAATGCATAAAGTTATCACCACTCTATTATTTCTACTCCTAATTGCATCGCTTTACCTTGGGTGGCAACAACTACAGCCTAGAAAAACACTTGAAACCTCAGAAAAAGAAGCACTTACACAGGCAGAAGCCACGCCTACTGAGCATGAAGTAGAAACCTTCACCCGTGAAGAAGTGGATCATGCTTTTGGAACCAAACCAGACATCATCAGCTACCCTGATAAAGCGATTGATACCGAGGAGGTGCCGAGTGTTGCGATTAAAGAGTCTATCTCAGAAAATGTACCTTTACATACCTACCAAATAGCACCCAATACTTATTTTTTCTATGGCAACATCGCAGAAGTTGATGAAAATAATCGTGGCTTTAATGGCAATGCAGGTTTTGTAGTAACCGATGATAGCGTAGTTGTCATTGACTCATTAGGCACACCCAAGTTGGGCAAGCGCATGATTGCTACCATCAAAAAAATCACCGACAAACCCATTAAACACCTTATTGTGACACACAACCATCCTGATCATGCGTATGGTGCCATAGCCTTTAGAGAGTTTGGTGGTGTAAACGTAATTGGTCATCAAGGCACGATGAAATATATTGAATCTGATCGTATAGAACACTCCGTTAGCTATCGTGAGACTTTTATTAAATCCGATATGCAAGGCTTTAAACCTGTCACTCCCGATACACTGATTGAAGGCAAATTATATTCAAAACAGACATTTAAAATTGGAGGGAAAACTTTCGATATTTACAATACGGGATCACATCATTCTTTTGGCGACTTGCTTGTTCATCAAGTTGAAGACAATATTGTATGGATTTCTGATCTTGCCTTTCATAACCGCGTCACCTTTATGGCAGATGGCAACTCAGAACAGTCGATTGATGCACAAAGCTGGCTATTAAAGACCTTTGCGAATGCAAAACTCATGGTGCCAGGGCACGGCAGTGCACAAACTGCACCTTTTCCTATGGTGACTGAAACTCAGGCTTATATGCAACAAGTCAGAGAGAAAGTTACCCATGCGATAAATAATGACATGGAGCTACAAGAAGCTGTTGACACCATTGAGTTTGATGATTGGGAAAATATGAATATGTATGGGCTGAATCATAAGAAGAATATTGATTTTGTGTATCGGGAGCTTGAGGAGGAGCTATTTTGATGGAAGATTAAACGATAGAAGTCATTGATCCGAACGAACTAACCTCACATAGCTGGTAGCACCACTCTTAGGAAGCTCGTAGTAATGACCTGTATCAAAATACACTATTCGAGCATAATCATTCTGACTAGGATGCGACAATGACGACCAATACGAAGCGTTACCCGTATTAGGAAAAATATTCTGATTGATGGTTGGTCGATTAAAGTTATTACTCTTAGCTGAGCAACCTCCATCCTTCCAAGAATCTTTTTGAGAAACGCCATTACTGCAATAAATTAGACTACGAAGTTCTTTCACAGTAGGTAAGCGCCAGTCACTATAACCTCCTAGGCCAACAGCTCTCTCTTGTTTAATCACAACATTCCACTGGATACTTGCTATCTTGCCTTTGTTACAACCTACGCCGCTCAAACCTTCACTACACTTCTTCCACATAAGGTGGGTTTTTGTATCAGTCACCGTACCATCACCATGATCAATATATTCTCCAATCTGAGACTGATTTTTAACAGCAAGGGATTTAGGCTTAGAGTCAACAAGATGGGACAGAGTGCCTTTATCTTGAAAAGCCTTTATCACAACATATGCTGTAATTAGCAAACCTATTGCAACTAGGCCACTGACAATCCATCGCCATGGAATCATCTTCATAGATGTAAGTTGCATGGGTTCTGATGACGGTGAGGTATGAAAATCTAACGCGGATAATAACTGCTGATAACGTGTATCACCTGTACTTCCTTTCCAGTTCATTAGATTGGCAGCTTGAATATGCTCAAATTGCATGGGTGGTTCGACATTGTGATACAACACAGGCACATAGATATTTCGTGCTAAACCTTTATTGCTTTCTGCTTTTACCCAGGTTGAATTGATCGAATCCTTCGACCAAACCGTTAGTACACACTTGGTTTCTGCTAAAGCCTCTTTAATGATAATTTCATAATCTTGCCCTGGTAAAATCTCAGGATCCCACCATACATCATAGCCTTCGGCAACCAGCGTCGTTGCCAGTATCTTCACCCAAGGTTTATCTTTACGGCTATAGCTTATAAAAATATCGGTCATATATTTGAAAGTAATGTTAACGGAACGTATCAGTCAGCGCTCAGACCTATTCTATAGAATTCTAAGCACTTTGATCATAACGAATCCGTGAACTATTAAGCAAGAAGGTATTTATAGATATAGCGCTTAAGTGATCCTTATTGAGTTAGGAACACAGTTATATTTCAACCAAAAGCTACTCTGACATAGACTTCTTATCTACACCAGACCAACCGCAATCCAATAATAACAATACACTTAACTTAAAAAATTAAATAAAAGGTAAAGTACCATACTGCCCCCAAGGGTTAGGTCGTCGCCACCAATTCTGCGCTATCGTCCCATAAAGTTTGCGGAAGTCTGTGGTAGATACCACATTGCCATTAGCATCTAGTCGCCCCATATCAGGATGTGTGCCATAAATACCGCGCTTTACACTGCCACCAAATACCATATGAGCTGAAGCCGTGCCATGATCTGTGCCACCGCCCTTGTTCTCTTTGGCTCTTCTGCCAAATTCTGAATAGGTGACTACAATAATCTTCTTCCATAAACCACTGCGTTCCATCACATTCGCAAAAGAGCTAACACCACTGGCTAATTGAAATAGTGCGTTGTTTTGCAATTGATTCTGGCTGGCATGTGAGTCAAAACCACCTTGTGTCACTTTATAAAC
>JAZGES010000224.1:0-4476 GCA_036478935.1 Thiotrichaceae bacterium | reverse complement strand
AATGCTGTAACAAGCCCATCAAGTTCTGTAAAGCCAGTTATTATAGCGAGTCTTACACAGCAATTATTGCACTCAACTGAGCTAGTCAAAGAGCATATCCAGTGGTCTTTACAGACAATCCGTTCATTAACTTAGTCTTAAGAACCTGTCGCCTTGTATAGCCCATAAGGGCTTGATCTAGAATAAACAGACGAAATCCTGTAGCCTCTGAAAAAAAGATATATAATTCAACCTACATGTCCCCGTATAAATAAAGAATAACAATGAAAAAATCACTTCTTATCTTGCTTGCAAGTCTCTTTTTAATAAGCAATACACATGCAGCCCTTGGCGGTAATGGCAGTGCTGATATTTATTCTGAAACGGATAAATCAGTCTTTCAAATCAGGGTTGTGCATAAGCAAACAGGGAAAAAATCTAGTATAGGCTCTGGCTTTATCGTCATTGCTCCTAATCTTTTGGCAACCAATTACCATGTGATCAGTGGCTTCGTTAATGAGCCAGATAAATATGCACTTGAGTACCTATCCAAAGATGGCAAGAAAGGCACTGTGGAAATTTTGGATTTGGATATTACGCATGATTTAGCCGTGCTCAAAGCGGATACAGATTTAGGCCCACCTCTAACCATTACTAGTATTCCTGAAAAAGGTGCGCGACTTTTCTCCTTGGGCAATCCTATGGATTTAGGTTTTACCATTGTGGAGGGTATTAATAACGGCATCATGAATAATAGTGAAGAGAAAAATATCTTGGTTTCAGGGAGCTTAAACCCCGGCATGAGCGGAGGCCCTACTTTAAATGAAGACTGTCAAGTGATCGGAATCAACGTAGCGACTTCCGGTAATGAGATCAGCTTTTTAGTTTCAGCTGAGCATCTAGTGAAAATTCTAGATAGATTGAAAGCACGTGATTTTAAGGCGAGCGATGATATTTACGAGCTTATATCAGAGCAGCTCGTAAAAAACTCTCAGGAAAAAATGGATAGAGTGCTCAACCATGAGTGGGGTGTGACAAAAATAGGTAAGTTTAATGTCCCTTCAGAATTGTTTGAAACCTATCGTTGCTGGGATGCTAGCCCAAATTTCAAAAAAGAAGTGCTCTACAGCTTAACTTCTTCAAGTTGTACTAATGAATATAATATATTTCTTTCCGGCTCTTTAGAAGTGGGAGGGTTAGCGTATGAGTATCACTGGCTGGAAACTGAAGAGATGTCACCCTCTCGATTTTATCATGCGGCTTATGAAAAGCTAAATGACAGTGTGCCGCCTAGTAATGCGGGTAAAGAGGATGTCACCAACTTTGCCTGTAGAACACAGTTTATTGATGTGTCGGGTACTGATTTTAAGGCAACCATTTGTCGCAGAGATTATTTAAAATATTCAGGTTTAAGTGATGTGCTAACCACGGTAGCTATGGTTGGACATGAAAAACAAGGCTTTATCTTTAATCTAGATTTGGTTGGCACAGACTTTAATTCAGCAATGGATTTACTACAAAAAATGTTGGAGAAAATCACATGGCAACGTTAATTGTAGAAACACATGCACGGGGAGTGAGTCATTTTCATCCAGTTGATGGTAGTGCAACGATTGGTAGAGCATTGGATAATGATATTATCTTATCCGACTTATCTGTCTCTCCTCATCATTTAACTATTGAAAAAGAAGAGTCTGGTTTATTTATTGTGACTAACTTGTCCGACGAGAATGGCACACAAATTCAGAAGAAAAAGTTAAATGTAGGTGAAGGTCGAAAGGTAAGCCTGCCTACAGAGTTATGGTTGGGTAGCAGTAAGATTCGGTTATTAGCCTCAGATATGCCAGTAGAGCCTACGCGTGTTCGTGAGTGTAGTGGTTTCTTTTGTCTCTATACCAGTCCCGTTTGGGCAACGATCTTATTGGTAGCGTCTTTAGGCATGTTTCTATTCGATCAGTTTATGAGTACTTCAATGAGCAAGCCTATTGGTCATTATGTTAATGCCAGTTTTACCTCATTGCTATATTTGTTGGGATTCTTTCTTGTAGTGGCAGGAATTAGTCGCTTGGCAACACACCGTTGGGATATTATTCCGGCGATTAGTGTCGCCTCTTTATTGTTTCTTGTTCCACAAGTTGTAGAGTATGTGGGGCACTTTGTTAGCTATTACTTCTCCTCTGACTCGTTTCTAACGGTAAGCTTAAATATTGTTAATTTTCTATTGTTACCGGTGTTGATAACACTATTTATGATCCGCATTGCGCACACTCATCTATGGTCCGCTATTGGGGTGTCGCTATTAGTCAGTGCTCCCTTTATGGCTTATCAGGCATCCGACTTCGTAAGAGAGCTAACACGTCCTGATTTTTCTCCATTGCCTTCCTACAATCAAAGCCTTAGTTCGTTGGACCTTCGTCAACAACAGACGATTAGTATCAATGACTTTGTACAGCAAGCAGAAGAGGAATTGGCAGAGATTGTTCTTAATGAATTGGATCAAAAAAGTAAAGAAGAGGAGTAGTTTTCAATGCCAACATTATTGGTAACTGGTGCAAATCGAGGGATAGGGCTGGAGTTATGTAAGCAATGTTTGGCTGATGGCTGGATAGTACATGCTTGCTGCAGAAATCCCAAAAAGGCTAAATCCCTTTCTGCTTTGGAAAAAAAGAACAAAGATAAAGTTACTATCTACCCTCTAGATGTTCGCAATGCTGAGCAATTGGAAAGTCTGCAAGCTGCACTAAAGAATGCACCAGTAGATGTGCTCTTTAATAATGCAGGAGTTCATGCTCTAGGTGCATCTGCTTTCGGTCAGTGTAATGATGAGGCGTGGGAAGAAGCGGTACAAGTGAACCTGTTAGCTCCCATGAAAATGATGGAGTGTTTTGTCGATAATGTTGCTAGTAGCAAGATGAAAGTTATCGCAAATATCAGCAGTAAAATGGGTAGTATGGCGGATAATAGTTCTGGCGGCAGTTATGCTTATCGGGCGACAAAGGCTGCGTTGAATGCGGTAACGGTTAGTGCCGCACAGGATCTAAAGCATAGAGATATCGTGGTCATGATTTTGCACCCGGGTTGGGTTCGCACCGATATGGGTGGGGCTAATGGTGAGTTAAGTGTTGAACAGTCTGTAACTTTATTGCTAAAGCTCATAACTCAAGCAGATATGAGCCATAGTGGTAAGTTCCTTGATATTGATGGTACACAGATTCCTTGGTAGCTCTTTATTCTGGCGAAGTTGGCCTAGACTTCGCCATCAAGTGTGCTGCTAATTGCTAGCTATAAACTTATAGTGGCTGTGTATAAGTTTTAATTCTATTTCTCCAGCCGGGTAACCATCTAGCTTCCTTGTTTCCCTCAGGAGAGTTATTAACTCTTCGCTCTAAAACATAGCGTGCTGCTTTGGCAAATTCCTGCAATGACTGAGGTCCTGCACTAACGGGTCTCATTTCCTGAAGAACATGTGATAACCCCCAGCCTTTTCCACTGTAACGTTCAGTTGGCTTCAGCCCAGTCCCCTTAAAGTTAATATAATCAATTAATGGATACCAGCCGCCGGGTGATTTGGCTACTGCATTATAATTGTTGATCATGTGTTGGCGTTTGTTGGCAGGAGCTTGCTGAACAATTGAAGGGATAGATTGATGGATGCGATCAAAGAAGAATAAAGTTTGTAATTCTTTAGTGTTGAGTAAAATACGCTTTAACTCACGTACTTCAGGATCATTCTGTGACTGTAGGAATGCTTGCTTGTTTGGCCAAGGGGCGCCTCGATGACGAGCGCTTAAAAGCCAATGTGGGATACGAACCTTATGCTGTTGAAAGTAGTCAATCATACTAGGAAAGGTTTCATCAAAGCGTTTATTAACGCCATTCGGATACCAAATAAAGTGGCCGATTCCTAATGAGACGAAGTGCTCATTGTCATTCCAGATCATTAGATTTTTAGGCTTGGAAGAAGCTTCGTTAAAGTATATTCGGTTGCTTATTGCCTTCAGCTCATGCTCAGATAATTGAGGTCGCTTTACACCTTTTGGGTAAGGTATTGGCTTGCTGGGCTTTACCCCACTGGTTGGTTCTGCTTCTGGAATAGGTTCTGCTTCGGGGATGCTTTGAGTATTTGTACAAGATGACAGGGAAAGAACCCAAACAAGCCCAATGGTGAGTTTAAGAACAAGGTCACGATATTCCATTTTAATTCCTTATAAGGCGCATAAAACCAATGATTCGTGTCTATTGTAACAGAGTTAGAAGATAACGAGGTTATTCCGGTGAATAAGCTCTGGTTCATCAATATAGCCTAGGGCTTCTGTTATTTTTTGGCTGCTAAGCCCACGAACTTTCAGACACTCTTCGCTGGAATAATTGATGATTCCACGAGCAATTAACTCACCTTGAGTATTGATGCAGTCTACTACATCACCCCGGTTGAATAGTCCTTCTACTTGTGTGATCCCAACGGTTAAAAGGCTCCGCCCGTTTTTTTGCAGAGCA
>JAZGES010000223.1:0-8894 GCA_036478935.1 Thiotrichaceae bacterium | reverse complement strand
GCATCAGGTTTTGTTGGTCCTGCTGGTGCATTAGCAATTGGTTTAACCGGTGGATTTGTATGTTTCTACGCAACTATTCTAATTAAACACAAACTGAAGATTGATGATGCACTTGATGTATTCCCTGTCCACGGTGTGGGTGGTGTATTAGGTACATTACTTGCAGCTGTGTTCGCTTCAACTGAGCTGGGTATTTTCAGTGGTCAAGGCTTTGCAAACGAAAGCATTACCAGTATTGGTCAACAGCTAGGCATTCAAGCTATTGGGGTTGGCGCTGTCTTTGCTTATACCGCTGTAGTTAGCTTTATTTTATATAAGGTAGTTGGAATGATTACTGGATTACGAGTTAGCCCAGATGAGGAATCACTAGGACTGGATATTAATGATCACGAAGAACGTGGCTATGATTTTGTTAGTAACTAACTAGTACTCAATATAGATTGTAGGGTCGAGTTTATTCGACCCTACAACTTTATAACTGTTTATTCTACAACAGTCACTTTATTCAAAATGACTTCATCTTGCGGTACATCCTGATGAAAACCTTTATCACCTGTTTGTACTTTTTCAATTTTATCTACCACATCCATACCATCAACTACTTTACCAAAAACAGCATATCCCCAACCTTGCATATCTTCACTTCTGAAGTTTAGGAAGTCATTGTCTTTTACATTAATGAAGAACTGTGCAGAGGCTGAATGAGGATCATTAGTACGTGCCATAGCAACGGTACCCTTATCATTCTTTAATCCATTGTTAGCTTCATTTTTGATAGATGCTTTAGATGTCTTTTCAGACATATCAGGGTTCATACCGCCACCCTGCACCATAAAGTTAGGTATAACTCTATGAAAGATAGTGCCATCGTAATGCCCATCTTTCACATAGGAAATAAAGTTCTCAGTAGAAATCGGTGCATTCGTTGCATCCAGCTCTAAAGTAATATCACCAAGTGTTGTTTCAATTTTAACTTGTGGATTCGTAGCCATTTTTTCTCCATTTGATTGTGTTGCATTCGTTGCTTGTTCAGGAGTTGTCTTGTCTGCACCACATGCAGCTAATGACAACACCAAAAAGCTAATATAAATTAAACGTTTCATGCCCCTTCCTTTTTATAATCTTCAATATCTTCGTAAACTCATACTCCAAAACACCTAGCATATTGAAATACGGTGTGAATAATACCTACTTACGTTGAATACTTCATCAACTATCTTTGCACACCAATGGAAAGGCTAAGCCTATTTATCTATACAACCTCACTCTTCTGTCATTCTCCTTTCATTAGCGTTGACATGTATCCTGCTTTGATATTCATATGCAAAAGAACACATTCACCTCAATGCTAACGGAGACAAAATCATGGTAGAGCGATGATTTAGAATATTTATATGAAAGGAGTTTATGAGGAATAGGTGATGTGCTTAATTTTCTTTGTTATACGAACTATTAGCAAAGGCGCCACCAGAACCATACCACGCTTGTTGATCACAACTACGTGGAATAATTTGCACACTAGAATTAGGGTCGATGGATTTACTCCAAGATAATGCAGGTGTTGATGTACCAATGGGCTCATCGTAATCAACCCAGTAGACCTTGCGCAGTACTTTTTGTCCATTAAACTTTGCGTCATATCCCAAGTATCGGATGTATTCCGTTTTTCTTTTTGCCTTACCTAGATTCTTGTAGAAGCCGAATGTTATGGTATTTTTATAGGGTCCGCTCTTAACAATGCTGTATTTACCTACCGCTTGAGTTTTAAGATCTTTGGTAATTTCTTCTGCAGCTTTAAAGCTAGGCACATTAGCGATATAAACTAGATAATTCAGTGTTTCTTTACTATTCATACTTCGAATCGTCACAGCCAAACCGAAGGTACGAATGTTACCTGCGACCAGTTGTGCTGCTTTTTCGCTGTAATAAGGGCCAATAGTAAAACAACTGCTAGTACCTGAAGCATTTTCCGCAGAGTACTTAGAGCCAGGTGTTTCCGATAGTATAGTAAGCGCAGGGATACCTTCCGCGGTAAGTGGAGCATTACTGCTATCAGCACCATGAATAAATAGGTTTGCTAAAAGTAGCAAGATGTTGATCACCGCAAGTGCGACGATTACTTTACGCATTATTCTTCTCTATTATTTAGAACTGTTCATTTTTATAAACGGCTGCTAATCCATGCATCACAAGATCTGATATCAGTATATATTTTTCACTAGCATTGCCAGATAGATAATTAGCCAACAAGCGACTATCACCACCACACAGCACGCGTTTCGTTTTATTTAAGTTCAGTTCTGATGTCATATTACTTTCCATAACACGACAGATTTGATTGATAGCCCCCGACAGCCCATGAATGCTGCCACTATTAATGCCCCTTTTTGTATTAGTTGCAAACACCTCTGCATCTGTTTCAATAGATATGGGTGACAACTGTGTGTTCTTTATAAGGGTATCTGGCCACAATTGCAAACCGGGCAAGATAAGCCCACCTAAATGCTTACCCTTTTTGCTAATTCCATCAATCGTAACCGCCGTACCTGTATCAATAACCAGTAGATTATCGTTGGGAAGTAAATGATGTGCGCCGATTAACGCTACAAACCGATCTGCCCCCAACTGCTCAGGAATATCATAGCCGTTGGTAACGCCACCACATGAAAGGTTTGAAGTGAAAATTCGGCATTCAATAGATAACATTTTGCAATGATCACGTACGTCCTGTTCGAACTTATCACCCAACACATGCACCATGCTGATCTTCTTTGGTTTTTCTGCTTCTAGCAATAACTTAACAACCTGCGCTTTGTCATCACTTTCGTCATTACCTTCATAAGCAACTGGCGTAGTTTTTCCTAACTTTTCAGCTTGGAGCCAAGCCCATTTTATCCGGCTATTCCCTGCATCAATTAGCATTACCATCGCAGACTTATCTCCGCAGAATGAAAGGACTGTATTTCACCATTATCCGTCTCAATGAGGATTTGACCGGTTTCATCAATACCTCTGGCTATTCCCTTTATCTGCTGACTATTTTGAAACACAAAAACTGCTTTATCTAATACGATATCCCACTGTAGCCACTGCTGATTAAAATCTTCAAACGATAGACTGTTTATCTTTGCTAGTTTTTTAACAAGCACATTAAGGATAACCGCAATCATTGTATTTCTATCAGGTGTGTCATCTAACACATCATGTAATCCACACCATGAGGATTCATCTTGGATCTGAACATTCAGTCCAATTCCGATAACAACACGACGTAAATCACCCGATGATTCGACCAGTATCCCCGCTAACTTTTGCTGATGGATATAGATATCATTAGGCCATTTTAGACCATGGCCTTTTAAACCTATCGAATTTAAGGCTTCGCACAAGCTAATACCCGTCAGCAAACTGATTAACGAGACATGATCCGGTATTTCATCAAAACACCAACTTAACGAAAGATAAATATTTCCCGAATCAGGTGACGACCATACGTTACCGCGACGACCTCTTCCTTGCTTTTGTTTCTCAGCTAAACATACATCATTACAATATTTATGTTCTAGTAGCCAACTGTTGGTTGAATCCAGCTCAGGAAAAATATGGATATTACCTAGCACCTTCTGCGTTTCAGCAGACAGTTGTTCTTGAATTAGGTGTGAATCTAAGTGATCCATTTTAATCCTTCCATTAGGTACTCCATAAAGTACTTTTTTTAATAAAAATAACGGCAATTAACCAAGCCATTAAAGCAAAAGCTGCCATTGTTAAAAAGCTAATAGCTGTCGTCGTTAGCTCCCACAGATAACCACTCAATATACTACCGATTGCACCTCCTAAACCGAAACTAAGACCTGCATACAGGGCCTGTCCACGTCCTTGTAAATTACCAGGAAACCAATCATGTATTAAGTGTATGGCACTAGCATGAAATAAACCAAAGCTTGCCGCATGTAATAGCTGAGAAAACCATAAGACCGCGGTATATTCTGTAAATTCAGCTAATAACCCCCAACGAATAGCGGTTATCAATAAGGAAGCTGCAAATAATTTATAGGCTGCAAAGCGATTAAATAGTCGATAGACAAACATAAATAGAATGACTTCTGCCAACACTCCCAATGCCCACATCCAACCAACAAAGTCTCTTGAGTATCCTAGATCTTCAAGATAAATACTAAAAAACGTGTAATACGCTCCATGGCTCACTGCTTGCAATATACATGCGAGTAACAGCGCTATAACCATAGGGTGTTTTATTACGGTGCTTAGATCTTGCTTATCATCTGGGTGTGCAGAGTGTGGCTTATCAGTAACGAGCCATGTAGATAGCCATATAAGCACAAAAAAACATAATAAAACCCACGGCAAGATTGATATTCCCGACTTTTCAAATAAAGAAGGTAGCGCCGCAACGGCAATAATAAATCCTATTGAACCCCACAGCCTGACCCAGCTATAACGGCTTTTTTGTTCGCCTAGGTGATTGAGAGTAAGACCTTCAAATTGCGCCAATGACGCATTCCAGAAAAAGCCAAATAACAACGTCAGGCCAGCAATCCAAGCATAGCTCTTCTGCATAAATAGAGGAATCAAGGTCACGATACTTAAAAAAGCAGCAACACGAATCCATTTTAAACGCTGACCGCTGTAATCAGCTAACCACCCCCACACCAAAGGTGCTAGGAACTTGCTGAACATAAAAACAGCCACCAACTCACCAATCTCTATAGCACTGAAATTCAGGTGCTGTAGATAAATAGACCAATAAGGAGCAAAGCTGCCAAGTGCAGCAAAATAGAATAAGTAGTAAAACGAGAGTCTTGCGTATGGAGGAGAGCTGGGAGAGTGTGAAGAAAGAGAAATAACTGAGTCTTAATAGAGGGCGGTATAAATGGCGGAGAGGGAGGGATTCGAACCCTCGATGGGAGTTAAAGCCCATACTCCCTTAGCAGGGGAGCGCCTTCGGCCTCTCGGCCACCTCTCCAGTATTTATTTGCTTTAAGTTTGATGACAAATACGAATATTTCGAGAAGTTCTTCCCGAAAATTCAAGGTCGCTAGAATACAACCGGATTGTCCGAAGGTAAAGGCTTAATTTACAACTTCTTCAGTTTCAGAAGTCTCAGCCTGTTCGTTTTGAATTCTGTTATAAATTTCTTCCCTGTGGACGGAAACATCTTTAGGTGCATCAATACCAATACGTACTTGATTACCCTTAACGCCCAATACAGTAAGGCTAACGTCATCACCAATCATCAGTGCTTCGCCTACTCTGCGTGTTAAAATTAACATCCTTTTCTCTCCATGATATTTTTCATTCCAAGCATTGCCATGATTTCATACGACTTTCATGCAATGCACCCCGTTTTAATTTTGTTTGACACGCTGTTTAATAAGCCGAATCAGACAAAAGCTTATAAACACTATCCCACATGCTAACTTAATGGTCACTTAACAGTGGTTAATATTTATCCACATCAGTATGTTAGACCTCATCTTGTAAATGCTAGTATTAATATACGGTAGCTATACAAGGGAGAATATAATGGCAATATCATTAACTACATTACAACAGCAACTTTTTAAAGCAGTTGATCAAGTAATTGAAACAGGAATACCTTTAGAAGTTGAACGTAATGGGCATCGTTTGAAAATTGTACTAGAAGAAAAAAAGGGTAAGCTTACAAAATTAAAACAACACGATTGTATTGTAGGCGATCCTGACGAGTTGGTTGATATGTCTGCCCTTAAAATGGAGCTAACTAACTATTGTAAAGCTATTGTGGTAACAACTTAAGGAAGCTCTTATTAAGCAACGGTCTTAACATCAGCATCAAGCCCAAAGCCTTCATGCAAACTTCTCACCGCTAGCTCAAGATACTTTTCGTCCACCACTACCGACACCTTGATTTCAGAAGTTGAGATCATACGGATATTGATGCCTTCTTTCGCCAGTATCTCAAACATATCCCTAGCTACGCCCGCATGGGAACGCATACCGACACCTACAATAGAAACTTTGGCAATCTTATTATCACCGCCACAAGTCTTTGCGCCCATTTCTTGTGCCGTCGCACACAGCACTTCTTTGGCTTTATCGTATTCATTGCGATGCACAGTGAAGGTAAAGTCAGTTGTATTATCAGAGCCGACATTTTGAACAATCATATCCACTTCGATATTCGCATCTGAAATTGGACCAAGAATTTTAAAAGCAATACCTGGCTCATCAGGCACACCCGTTACCGTTAGTTGTGCCTCATCACGGTTAAATGCAATGCCTCTAACTACTACTTGTTCCATGATATCTTCCTCACGAGTCACTAAGGTACTCTTATACTGTTCACTTTCATCAAAACTGGACAATACGCGAATCGGCATATTGTATTTATGAGCAAATTCTACGGCTCGAATTTGTAGAACTTTTGAGCCTTGGCTTGCCATTTCTAACATTTCTTCCAAGGACAACTTGGGAATATGCCGGGCATTAGGGACAACTCTTGGGTCAGTCGTATAAACACCATCCACATCGGTATAAATCTGACACTCATCCGCTTTCAAAGCAACAGCTAACGCAACTGCCGTAGTATCAGAGCCACCACGGCCTAATGTAGTTAGATTACCCTCTTCATCCGCACCTTGAAATCCCGCAACGATAATTACTTTTCCAGCAGATAAATCCTTACGCATGCCAGAACCGTCGATATCCAGAATCCGAGCTTTGCTGAAACTATTATCCGTCAACACTTTAACTTGAGGGCCTGTATAGGATTTTGCAGCACAGCCTTTACTTTCCAATGCCATGGTCAACAAACCAATCGTCACTTGCTCACCCGTAGACAAGATCACATCTTGTTCTCTTGCAGAGCCTTTGGTATTTACCGCATTGATTAGTGTTAGCAAACGATTGGTCTCACCCGACATGGCTGAAACCACCACCACGACATCGTTGCCTTTTTCTTTCCAGCGAATAATACGATCAGCTACCGCCAGAATACGCTCTGCTGTTCCTACTGATGTGCCACCGTACTTTTGTACAATGAGTTTTCTATTTTCAATCATAGCTAAATATCTACCCTAGACTCTCTCTGCAACCCAGTCTTTCACTGAGTCCAAAGCAGCCGCAAGATTCTCTGGCTGACTGCCACCTGCTTGAGCCATATCGGGGCGACCTCCGCCCTTTCCACCGACTTGATTAGCTACAAAATTAATTAACTCTCCTGCTTTAAGCTTGGCAGTTTCAGCTTTGCTAACACCTGAGATTAAAGTCACTTTAGAGCCTTCCACTGTCGCTACAACAATAACACTAGCTCCTAGTTTATTTTTCAATTGATCTACCGTTTCGCGCATCATTTTTACATCAGCAGACTCAAGTACAGTTGCTAAAACCTTCACGCCATTGACATCAATTGCTTCCGAGGAAAGATCAGAACCCGCCTGAGATGCAAGGCTAGATTTCATCGCAGCTAACTGTTTTTCCAGTTCTTTGTTTTTATCTAATAAAGCGGTAACTTTTTCTTTAATATTGCTGGGGTTAGCCTTAACCATCTGAGCAATCGCATCTAACTGTTGGTGTTGTTGCTCTACCCAACTTAACGCACCATCACCCGTAACCGCTTCTATACGTCGAACTCCCGAAGCCACTCCACTCTCTGATACGATTTTAAACAAACCAATATCACCAGCACGCTCTACATGAACTCCTCCACATAACTCAGTAGAGAAGCCAATATTAACCACCCTGACCTCATCACCGTATTTCTCGCCAAACAACGCCATAGCTCCAGAATTCATAGCATCATCCATGCTCATCACTTCCGCTTGAACAGCTGCATTCTCACGAACTTGAGTGTTTACGATAGATTCAACATGAGCCATTTGTTTAGCCGTGACAGGCTCTGTATGTGAGAAGTCAAAGCGCAAGCGATCTGAATTCACTAAAGAGCCTTTCTGAGCAACATGATCACCTAGTACAAAGCGTAATGCCGCATGCATTAAGTGTGTAGCTGAATGATTTAAGACAACATGTTGGCGATGGTCTTCATCTACATTGGCAAAAACGATATCGCCCTGTTTAAATTTTCCTTTAGTGACTTCACCTTGATGAATGAAAACATCACCTTGCTTCTTTGTATCAGTAACAGTGAACTCACCAGCTTTGGTAGAAATAAAACCAATATCACCGACTTGACCACCTGACTCTGCATAAAACGGCGTACTATCCAATACAAGCTGACCTTTATCACCAACGGACAATTCACTTGCAGGTTCACTACCTAAAAATAAAGCATTGAGTACTGCCTTATCTTGCAACAAGGTATAGCCTGTAAACTCAGTTTTACCTTCTACATTGAGTTTATCGCCATAATCAATATCGAACTTACCCGCACTACGCGCACGTTCACGCTGAACATTCATCGCCGCTTCAAAACCATCGTGATCAATATTAAGGTTTCTTTCACGAGCAATATCAGCGGTTAAATCAACGGGGAAACCAAACGTGTCATACAGCTTAAACACTAACTTTCCATCCAGAGTATCGCTTCCCTCTGGCATATCCAGCAAATAGGCATCCAGCACTTTCATGCCATTATCCAGCGTTTCTGCAAAACGTTTTTCTTCTTTTAGTAATGCGATTATCACTGAATCTTGAGCTTTCACTAACTCTGGGTAGGCTTCACCCATTTCAGCTACTAACGGTTCTACCAATTGATAAAAGAAGGGATCAGCATGGCCTAGCTGATGCGCATGACGTGCGGCACGACGAATTATTCGCCTGAGTACATAACCCCTACCCTCATTCGATGGCATTACGCCATCTACAATCAAGAAAGCACAGGATCGAATATGGTCAGCTATTACACGTAATGACTTATTTTCAAGATCATCAGT
>JAZGES010000222.1:0-2399 GCA_036478935.1 Thiotrichaceae bacterium | reverse complement strand
TCTCGAATCAGATTGTAGTCATGGTAAAAAACAACTATAGCATCGATGACTATGCAAGAGTTTTGTTTGGTCTCAAGGACGATGCTGATTTTACGCCAGAACAACGGGCAGCCATCGATAATCTTATTGCCAGTATAAAAGGCGGAGATCCCACAATTTACAAAGAATCTCTGAATGGCGCTTATGAACTAGTAAAATCTTTAGATACGGAAGGCCGAGCACAATTAGATTCCGAGTATAACGCATTTCGAAAAGAACTTTCTAATAAACAAAAATTATTATCAGATTTAGTGAGAATGGCAAATGAGGACCCCAAAGCCTTTCATGCCTATGCAAAAGTCTATACAGAAAAGCTACTTGGTGAAGACTATGACTATGATGCAGTTGAAAATCTTCGAATAAACGGTGGTAGTGATGATGTGATCTCTGGCATTTTAGAACGAGTAGTTGTAACAGCAGAATTGAGTTTTGATACAGCAAAGCTTAAGAGTATTATTGAAGAATCTCAAAAGAAAGGGGTTTTTCAAGTTTCATACTTCTCTATGGCGACTAATAAAACACTGTTCCACAAGGCCACCCAGCTATTATTAGATGATCCTAAAGCCGCAGAAGCACATACCTATAATGAAGTAGAAATAGAGAGTTTTAGGCTTGAAATTGTAAGAGCGATAGAATCAAAAGATGTTGGCTTGCTAGAGCAGTTGATGGAGGGTAAGTACGAGATCATCAAAGATGTCTCTAAGGAAACCTATAATGAATTTATAGGTATTAGTCAGGAGTTTTCCGTTGATAAAGCAAACAGAGCATCTGATAGCACGAAAATAGAAAACCTAGCAGATAGCGAATCTGGGTTTAAGTTATATGTGCAGGCCCTATTAGTTGATGACTATTCAGATGAAATGGAGCCAAAGATTGAGGACTGGCGCATAACAATAAGAGATAAAAAAGAAGGGTATGAAGACCTTTTGTCAACGGCTTTTGATATTAAAGAAAACCCTGATAATACCAATAAAAACCATCTGGATTATCTGCTTAACAAGTTTGATTTTGAAGAAACATTAATAAAATCATCAAAAAATGAAGATCAATTTGTTAAGTATGTAGAAAGATATTTAAAAGCAGTTTATCCTGATGGGAATTATCCTAAAGATGTACAGACACTATCTGAAGAATTACTAGCAGATATAAAAGCAGGGAAAGGGCATCAGGCATTAGCAGATGTGTATGACCAACAAATTCTTTTTGATGCAGAAACCAAAAAAGACCTGTTCAGCATTATTAGTATTAGTCGGGCAGAAACTAATTTCAAAACCAAGTTCACAGCATTAGCCAAAACACCGGACAAATTTAATACCTTCATGGAGAAAACTTATGGGCAGGACTATAACAAGGAAAATACAGAAGCAATAAGAATAAAAGCTAGCGAAGGGGATTTCTCCTGGATGGCCGAGATAAAAGTCTTGGGAAATGATATTTTTGCTGAAGCGTCACTTAATGGAGATACACCCAGCTCAACCACCTATTTAGGTGCATTTGATGGCAATAATATTATATTAAATGAAGGCATACTGTTTGATAATAAAACACTAGAGCGGGTGCTAACACAAGAAGTAGGACACGCACTAGATCGAGAGGTTAATGATGGTAAGGATGCCAAAGGTGATGAAGGTGAGATTTTCCAAAGACTTCTGTCTGGTGAAGAGCTTAATGAAAGTCAGTTGGTTACTTTGCGAGACAAAGAAGACCATGGTGTACTTGCTGGGCTTGATGTGGAGTTTGATTCTGGGAATTCCGCACTTATGGATGAGCCAGCAGATGTTCATATAAATCTTCCTTATGTCCCTGCTCGTGTCATAATTATTGAGTCAGCTAGTAGCAACTCAACTGATACAGGTCGTTTTGGCAATGGTACTGGAAGGGATGAAGCTCCTAGTAATGAGTTGGATGTTAGTGATCCTGTTCCAGATAACTCAGGTAGTACCACAAGCGATTCTTATGTTCCTCCTTATCATTATGAAAACCCATATCCAAGTCACAGCAGTACAGGTAGCCAAGGTGGTTATCACCCTGGTGATGGTGGTTACAATCCGGGTAATAATGGCTATGGCTCAAGTAGTAGCGGTAATTCGGGTAGTAACTCAGGTTCCAATTGGAACCCAAAATGGGATCCAACATGGGATCCAACCACATCCACACCATCAAGGCCTTTAGGTAATACTACGTATGATAATAGTAATGTTGTATCAGAGGCACAAGCTCGATTTGAATCAAACCGTAATAATAGAAATAGTTTTGGTCAGCATGGTGGTTTTTCAGATCCAGCGGATTCTCCTATACCTTATAATGATCCGGCAAGAGTATATAGTAGAGCAATAGGTTATTCTAACTCCTATTCAAGT
>JAZGES010000221.1:0-3494 GCA_036478935.1 Thiotrichaceae bacterium | reverse complement strand
ACTGCCATCCATTCCGCTCCTTCATGTGAAGCATGATAAGAAAGTATGGGAAGATCAGCTACTATTGCCTGAATCTTTTCACTTTTCAGGTCGGCATATAAATGATCCAGTGTGGGGTATTCGATTGATTTAATGCCTTTTCCTTGCAGGAATCGCTGATGTGAAGAACCTTTAGTCACACCCACTCTTTTACCTGCCAAGTCTTTGTAGTTTTCGATTCCTGTTTTTAATTCAGCGACGGTCAGCGCTGTTGTTATCTTTGCTGTTAATGTTGAGATAAAGAATAAACTAATAATAATCCAGAAAATAGCAAGTAAACGGTTGATGAGCTTTTTAGGGACTTCATTCTCAAAGCCCCCCATCGTCATAATAATAAATGCCCACCAAAAAGCATCCCAGACTCCACCAATATAATCATCACGAAAGTAATCATGGCGTGAGTCTTCAACGTTTCTTTCAAAAAACCAAACCACATGCGCAATAATGAGGAGAAGTAGGAAAGCGCCGGCGAGGAACATTAATATTCCTGACTCCCAGATTAGATTTAGGTAAGAAACACCTGAGCCTTTTTTTACCGCTATTGCCATACCAGACTGGAAAATGGAGTGTGAGAAATCTGCTTGTTTTTCTCTACTTGAAGTTATAGAAATATTAGCAATAGCTAGGTCAGTTGAATGGGAGATAACATCTTCAGTTAAAGCTGAAAATTGCTTTTGTTCTTTCCATGTGAAGTCGATATTAGCTTTGCTAGCAATGTACTCCCAAAGCTCTACTGAAAAGCCTGTTAGTGTGCCGTTCTCTTTGTGATAGGAAAAGGGTGGGCGCTCAATAGTGCCAACCGTGACGTGGTCTTTTGAAAAAGCGATTGATGAGGAAAGCAATAGGGTGATCAGCGCACAGCAACTTAAAACAATATATTTTTTCAATTTTTATCCTAGTAACTTTTATTTTTACAGACTATTTATAGACTAACTACAGTTACTTTATTGTTTTTGTAAGGATATTGTTTTATGGGTTTTTGTGTTCGGTATGAAAAATCAGATGAGGGGATGAGCATTCTATTTATTTAGAGGGAGGTTTCCTAGATTCCTGTTCTTATTATAGATGCCTTACATAAGGGATCTCTGAACAAGTTCAAGAAACATCGTTATGCCCGCGAAGGCGGGTCCAAGGTTAGGCGCAATCCCTCTTTAGCCGGCATGACTGGTTTTTTAGCGAGACAAGAGTTTTAACCTCTTTGCTCCAAGAGTCTTTTGTCGATAAGGTTAAGTACTAGCTCAAATTCAGTTCTTAATAACTGCTGTGTTTCTTTGAGACTGTGTTTATCAATAAGACCCTCATCTATATTTTGCAAACAGTCTTGTAAGTTGGAGCTAGCATAAAAATTAGCAGTTCCTCTTAATTTATGAGCGCACTGGCTAGCATCCTTCCAGTCATTGTTAGTTAGATGAGTGTTGAGTGTACTCATCGAATCTATGAGAGATGCTTTGGCACTTTCAAAAAAATGTTTACTGGATTTCTTGTCTTCCAGCATGTCCATGACACTGGCAATATTCTGCTTGATCTCTGTTCGAGATTGATCAGTTGGCTGTCCTAGTGCATTATTTTCAATTATTGCGGTACTAACTCTAGTGTTGCTTTTAAGGGGAAGCCATTCTTTTAGCGTGGAGCGCAACACAAAGGGGTCAATAGGCTTAGTTAGAAAGTCGTCCATACCTGAAAGTAGTGCTTTTTCTTTTTCCTCTTCACTAGCGTGTGCCGTCATACAGATGACAGGTAAATCCTTCCACCCACGAGTTGAACGTATGACTTTAATGGCTTCATAGCCATCCATATGAGGCATTTGGATGTCGAGTATGATGAGGTCAGGTAGATATTTATCTAGATAGGAAAAGGCTTGCTCTGCTGAATCTGCTATCTCAACTTTTATGCCAAGGAGGGTAAGCAAGTTACTAGCAACCAGTTGATTAAGTTCGTCATCTTCGACGAGTAAAACGGTACTACCTTCAAATACTGGAAGTATCCATGGGCTTTGGGCTATAACGCTGGTGTCGGGTAAAGTTGTTTTACTCACTTCTTCATTAAGACACGTGTCAAACCATATTGAAAAATTAAAAGTACTGCCTTGATTGAGTTCACTTTCAAGTTCAATCTCGCTTCCCATGAGATTGGCGAGCTGCTGACTAATACTTAGTCCTAGACCGGTTCCACCGTATTGTCGACTATGGCTAGTATTAACTTGTGAAAAAGATTTGAATACTTTTTTATGATCTTTAATGTCAATTCCTATACCCGTATCACGAACTGAAAAATGCAATAGAACCTTTGTTTGGGTTTTACCAATTTGTTCAATGATAATGTCTATTTCCCCTTTATCAGTGAATTTCACCGCATTCTTTGTCAAGTTACTTAATATCTGTACTAACTTGATGGAATCACCTTTGAGGTGAGTTGTGGTGTTTTCAATGATCGTGCTAGAAAACTTTAGTCCTTTCTTTTTAACATCAAGTTCTACCAAGGTAATGACTGTATTTAGTATGGCTTTAAGATGAAAGCTAGAGTGTTTGAGTTCACTTTTTTGGGTTTCTACTTTGGAATAGTCAAGAATATTTTCAATGCTACCCAGTAAAGCATTGGATGCAATAAATGACTTGTCCACATAGTCCAATTGCTGTGTGGTGAGAGTAGTTTGTTTAAGTAGATAATTGATGCCAACGATGGCATTCATAGGTGTACGAATCTCATGGCTTATATTGGCTAGAAACTCACTTTTTGCCAAGCTGGCTGTTTCTGCTGCTTCTATGGCTACTCGTAAGCGGTGGTCTATCTTAGAAAAGTTACTTGAGGTGATGATCAGGGCAATATTGTAAAGTTGAGTCATGATTGCCATAGCAACGAAGGCTTCTGTCCCTTCATAAAGATAGCGGATAGTTAATGACAGTAATATAGGTTGTGTGAAACAAAGAAAAGCAAGAATACTGGTGCCTGAAGCAGAAGGAGCCCCCGCAGTTAACCCCATGATAACGAAGACTATAAACATTTGTCTGTGAGGATCGTCAGGGAATAGAAGCCACGGGGTTGATGCCCAGATGATGCCTGATAGAGTAATACCAAGATAGACTAAAATTTTCCGCCGTTTCTTATGTTTTATTGTTTTGTTTGAAGAGGGGTAGATTTGTGCAACTCTTATTCTCAGTGCAATGATGAGTACACTAGCTGCAAGCCAACCATAGAGGACAAATGGGTCGATGTAGCCATGTAATACAACAACCAGAACCAAGGCTGAAAAAAGTGAGGCTGGGTGGGTTACATGGACACTTTTAATGAACAAAGGATGAGCTATTTTCATTTCAGATCAACCTTTCTCTGAGTCATACTCATCCTGCATGGAAGAGATAACCTTTCCCCCATACCGTACGGATATGTTGTGGAGACGAAGGATCTTCCTCTATTTTTCCACGTAGACGATTGATATGTACATCAATACTGCGATC
>JAZGES010000220.1:0-3397 GCA_036478935.1 Thiotrichaceae bacterium | reverse complement strand
TACATGGGGAAAGCCCACTCTGCTGGCGATCTCACCATGTTAGTTGAAAATGATAAAGTCTTGTTCTCTGGCGATATTATCTTTGAAGGGCGCGTACCTTGGGTGGGCAGTGCCGATTCAAAATTTTGGTTAGCTACCTTATCCAAGCTTGAAACTAGTGGGTTAACCGCGCTCATCCCCGGGCATGGTGGCGCGTCCACAAACCCAAAAGAAACCATTGCGCTTACTCGAAAGTATTTAGCTTATTTACGCGAGACCATGGGTGCAGCTGTTGAGGAGTTTACTCCTTTTGATGAGGTGTATTCTGGAACTGACTGGTCAGCATTTAAAGACTTACCAGCGTTTGAGGATGCTAATCGACGGAATGCTTATCAGGTTTATTTGTCTATGGAGGCGGAGTTGTTGCAAGAGTAGTCGCTATGGATTTTTATCTGTACTAAAGCTTATAAATCTCCTTTAGCAAGGACGCCTATAGGGATGTAAAAGGTAGGGTAACGTAGGAGCAGTTGCTGAGGGTTAGGTGGAGTTAGAAGGTTGAATATTATTCAGACTTAATATTTTCACCCCCTCCCCAACCCTCCCCCTACGAGGTGGAGGGGGCTAAAAGCAAATATCTTCACAGTTTCCTTCACTGGAATGACGGGTTTGGACTTGACCAGATTTTCCTTATGATACTAATAATTGATAGAGTTAGCATAATACTCAAGCAAGCTAATAGACTCTGAGCTTGCTCGATACAGATTATCTTCCATCTCAACAAAGCCACGTCCAAACAACATATCTAATGCAGCAGATAACACTCTTTCACAAGCTGCATCTGAGATATCAATCGGCGCACCTTTTTCTTTTAGTTGATGCATTCTCTCCACTGCCTTTGACTTTAACTCTAATTCACTACACCACTTGCCTTGGTTTGCCAGCACCACATCAGACATTAAGGCTACGGGTAACACGGGTACGACCTTTTTAATCGCCTGCATGAGACTTTCTGCCAAGTCAGCTACAAACTCAAAGCGCTCCTCCGTTTCCATCTTCCCAAAGTCTTTTTGACTCGCTTGAAAAAACTCCTGCGCATAAATGGGTTTACCAAAGTTCACACTGGCATAACCAAACCTGCGCCAGCGCTTTTTTCTATCCATCATGAGTGTTTTAAGGAAGAACTTAGTGCTTGTTTTTAGAACAAACCAACGGCTACGCCTTGTAGCATCCTGATCCAATCTTCTAACTAATGACTTATCTTCAAGTACACGATCATAGTTGATCCCGACTGGAACAAACACTACATTACGATCAATATCAGGATGATAATCACGGATCATATAATCCAAAAATCCCAGTTTAGGTTCACGCATCACTCCATCGCGTGTCAAACCACCTTCGGGAAATACTGCCTGACAGACACCCGCTCTGGTTGCTAAATTTACATATCGTTCTAATACTTTGCGGTAAAGTTTATTTCCAGAATTACGCCTTACAAAAAAGGCTCCCATGGATTTAATCAGTGTTTGCAACGGCCAAATCCGTGCCCATTCTCCTACCGCATAGGATAATGCCGTTTTTTCTGCCACCAAAAATGACACTAAAACATAATCCATATTACTCCGGTGATTCATCACAAAGACAACACTGGAATTAGCAGGAATTTGCTTTAATTGATCATTATCGAAGTAGCCCACACGCACACGATACAGCAAACGTGCGAGTCGCTTTGACAGCCAATAGCCAAATCTAAAATAGACATAAGCATTAAAGGTGGGGGCTATTTCATTGGCATATTTAACCGCTTTTTCTTGTGCAACTTCGGATGGCATGTCATGTTCTTTGGCATATTCACGAATCGCTTTTACCACATGATCATCAAACACTAGTTGATCTACAAGTGCTTGTTTACGGGTCAGTTGGAATGGTCTAATTTGGATGTCTAGCTTAGTATTGATATCTTCAATAGCACGATTCACTCGGCGCTTGAGATACCAGCGCACACTAGGCATTAAAATTCGATCCAATACCATGACGGCTGCAAATGCCATGAGCAGTACAAACATCCATAATGGTAAAGAGATAATGCTATTCATTGATTACTCGTATTCCTGTTTGATGGCACATAAACTCCCTCCACCTCGCAGGGGAGGGGTGAAAACATTAATACCGTATAATATTCACCTTCTACCCCACCCTAACCTTCTCCTTGCTCAAGGGTCACGCCATTCGACAAACTACTGGATAATAGCTCTTTGCCCTATGGCGCTATCGCTTATACGACCTACCTTTACAACAACTTCCTTAGAGAACCTCTTGGTTAAGTCTCCGTCATTCTCACGAAGGCGAGAATCCATTTCAACAAATGGCACTGTGCCTACCCTTGGATATCCGCCTTCGCGGGCATGACGATATTTATTAAATTTAATCAATAGCTTCCTTAGGGTGAGAAGCTCTTTCTAGACGTTAACTAAATAGGACAAACTAAATTACCCAGCTTTTCAGTAAGCTTCATATTCTCAGAATAATCAACCGGCACATCCACTATGACCACTGTGTCATCTGCAAAAGCCTGTTGCAGAGTGGACAACAAATCTTCTGCTTTTTCTACTCTATAGCCTTTTGCACCGAAGGCTTCTGCATATTTTACAAAATCAGGGTTGTTAAAACTGATGTTTCCGGTTCGCCCAAAGCGTCTTTCTTGATGCCATTTAATTAACCCGTATTCACTGTCATTCCAGATCATAATAACAATCGCAACGTTATAGCGCAGTGCGGTTTCAATCTCTTGTGAATTCATCATAAAGCCCGCATCACCGGTAATCGTCAACACGTTCTTATGAGGATAGGTCATTTTGGCGGCGATTGCTCCGGGAACTCCAATTCCCATGGATGCAAAGCCGTTAGAAATGATACATGTATTAGGTTGTTCACAGCGAAACAGCCGAGCTATCCACATTTTATGTGCGCCCACATCAGAGATTAATATGTCCGCATCTGCCATTGCTTTGCGTGTGTCATAGAGAATTTTTTGCGGCTTTATCGGGTAGCTACTATCTTCAGAAAAGTTATCCAGCTCATTAACAATAATACCTTTTAGGTTTGAATTTTTGCCACTATGAGTTTGGGTGGTTTGCTCTGCTATACGTCTTAACGAGGATGAAATATCACCCAATACACCTGCTTCGAGAATATAGTGGGCATCGACTTCAGCATAGGTTTGATCAATATGAATGATCTTTTTTTCTTTATCTGGATGCCATGACTTAGGATGATATTCAACCATATCAAAGCCTATACAAATCACCACATCAGCACGATCAAAACCACAAGCAACATAATCATGCGCTTGTAACCCGACACTACCTAGCGATAGAGGATGGGAAAATGGAATCGAACCCTTTGCCATAAAGGTCTG
>JAZGES010000219.1:0-5979 GCA_036478935.1 Thiotrichaceae bacterium | reverse complement strand
CGTATCCAGCTATTAACACAGAAATCTTTCCAAGCACATTATCTGTCTTTACTTGGTCTTCTACCAAACATAGTGCAAGTCCAAAAACTTGGGTAGTGAGCTTCGCAAATGGTGGTGACCGTCTTTTGGGAAGTCAGCAGTTGAAGCCAGTTAGATTAGTAAGAGATCCTGACTAATAAACTTAACTCTCCTTGGCAAGCGTGCTTTAGCTTGCCAAGGAGAGTCCTTCTAATAGCTCTCTGCCAACAAGAAACATCCCTATTCCTTAAAAAGTTGATCATGTACTTGGCCACTTAATCTTGAGACGCTACATGAAACGACCTCAGAGAAAACTTACTCCTCTTTCAAAAACTTAAAAGATTTAAGTTCAGTGACAATAGCATCACCTTTTTCAACATGATTGATCTTAACCGGCATATAATCTAGTTCTTTAGCAAGCCAAAAAGTAGTTTTTCTAGTCGTTCCTTTACGCACAACAATGAGCTTCTCTGCATTGTATTGCTTGTTTTTTATAGTAAGCTTTTCAGTCCCTTGACGTTGTAAAAGGTAATCCTTTCGATGGCCACGCTCAACAATAGAATACTTCAAGACCTTCTTGTTAGCAGCAAGATCTCTCGCCAAAGCCAGCTCCAATGTAGCTCTATCTAATGAGCCATTAGGCACCTTAAGGTTGTAAGCATTACTCTTATACACTCCCTTTACTTCACGAGGTGAAATAAACTTAAGTTGATCCTTACGGTTCTTGCGCTTGCTCGTATGATGATACAAATAATTAACTGACTGCAAGTAATTCCCATTAAACTTGCCGTCTGCATTCTCACTTACTTTATCGCCACTAAGCCATGAAACTAAGCCTGTGGATATACTTTTTTTGTGATACTTATAAGTAGTGCCGTTATAGCTAAGCGATGACTTCATCTCCCCTAGCGTTAAACCACTTTTAGAGACCGAATAAGTTGCATTGAATGCCGCAGGTAAGGCAATGGCTCCCACACTGGTAAGGCTCAACACAAGTGACAATAATATTAGTTTAATTTTCATAAATCCTCTTTAAACATTCCTACAGTAAAGTTGATAGTGCTTTTATAGTTAATACTTTTATAAATGGTCTGATTTAAGAGCCGCTAAAAAGTTCAGTACTCTCAGATGAAACGCATTCTAACCTTTCCAAGAAGCTTGGAATAACAAGCTATGTCAAATAGATTAAGAAGCCCGTGAAAAGATTGCTTAATTGACTTGTATTTTTCAAACTTATCCCGATAATAGACACCATTCATTATGACGGAGATACCCGTGAGCTCAAATATATTATACCTATCCGATGATAGTTTCGAAGAAGAAGTACTAAACAGCGATACCCCTGTACTCGTAGATTACTGGGCAGAATGGTGTGGCCCTTGCAAAATGATCGCACCCATTCTGGATGAGATTGCAACTGAATATGGAGACAAGGTAAAAGTTACCAAGCTCAATATTGATGACAACCCTGACACTCCCCCTAAGTACGGTATCAGAGGCATTCCAACTCTCATGCTATTCAAAGACGGAAGTGTTGAAGCAACCAAAGTAGGAGCTGTTTCCAAGTCACAGTTAAGTGCCTTCATAGATCAACATCTATAATTGATTTAGCGCTGAGCAAGTTATAGTTCAGCGCTAATCAAGCCACATTACCGTTCTACAATAACGTATTTCACACCTAATCTTTAAAACACGGCTGCTACACCCAAAAAGATAGGTTGCATATTAGCCTCAATCTATGCTAATTTTCACTTAAATCTGTAAAACGTGCTTAGGCACTGTTAGCCACTCTGGCAAAATTACTCTCAAAAAGAAAACCCATTCAAATTTATTAACTCTGTCGAACTGCTATTACTGCGGTCACTTAACCTATTCTCATATTTATGAACCTATCTGATCTTAAAAAGAAATCTGCTCCTGAAATTTTAGACATCACCAAGTCACTTGGCATTGATGGAATCTCACGCTCACGCAAGCAAGATATTATCTTCTCTATACTCAAAGCTGTTGCAAAAAAAGGCGATGATATTCATGGCGATGGCGTATTAGAAATACTTCAGGATGGCTTTGGCTTCTTGCGCTCTAGCGATAGTAACTATATTGCAGGCGCTGATGACATATACGTATCACCTAGCCAAATCAGACGGTTCGGTCTACGTACTGGCGATACCATTGCAGGAAAGATAAGACCACCAAAAGACAGTGAACGTTATTTCGCACTGTTAAAAGTCGATCAAATCAACTTTGACAGTCCAGAAAATGCAAGAAATAAAATTCTCTTTGAAAACCTAACCCCATTACATCCGGATGACCGTTTCCGTCTTGAACGAGGGAATGGAAGTACGGAAGATATTACTGCACGAATTATCGATATAGTTGCACCCATTGGTAAAGGTCAACGCGCGCTCATTATCGCTCCACCTAAAGCAGGTAAAACGATGATGTTGCAGAATATGGCGCAAAGCATCAAAACCAATTACCCCGACAGTCATCTTATTGTTCTATTAATTGATGAGCGCCCGGAAGAAGTTACTGAGATGTCACGTATGGTCATGGGTGAAGTCGTGTCTTCAACCTTTGATGAACCGGCGACTCGCCACGTACAAGTAGCGGAGATGGTCATTGAGAAAGCGAAACGTCTGGTTGAGCACAAACAAGATGTTGTCATCCTGCTTGACTCCATCACACGTTTAGCAAGAGCTTATAACACCGTAGTGCCCTCTTCTGGAAAAGTATTAACTGGTGGTGTGGATGCCAATGCATTACAACGTCCAAAACGCTTCTTTGGTGCTGCACGTAATATTGAAGAAGGCGGCAGCTTAACTATCATCGCTACTGCACTGGTTGATACCGGCTCTAAAATGGACGAGGTCATCTATGAGGAGTTTAAAGGTACAGGCAACTCAGAAGTACACCTAGATCGTCGTATTTCAGAAAAACGGGTATTCCCAGCGATTAACGTAAACCGCTCAGGTACACGTCGTGAAGACTTATTAGTTAGTGAAGAAGAGTTACAACAACTATGGATCCTACGTAAATTCTTACATCCAATGGATGAGTTGGATGCCATAGAGTTCTTATTTGATAAACTTCAGTCGTCCATGACGAATGAAGAGTTCTTTAACTCAATGAAAAGTTAGTGGAAATATTGTATTCTTCTTAAATTGCTTTGTACTAATGCGTTTTATTTAACCTCATTAGTACAAAGTTGTTTAACAACCTAAAAGTTAGAAGTTTAATATGAATATAAAAATAACCTCATTCTTCAGCCTCTTGCTAGTCTTTGCAGTGACATCATGCAGTTCAGATAAAGGTGCCACTACAAGCTCCGCAAATAAAACTAATAGCGACATTATGCTATCAACAGATGGTGTTGGCCCCATTAATGCCTCCACTCCTTTTAATATGCATCAAGTGACACTTGCTTTTCAGGATTACAGCGTTACTGAATATACACAATTCCAAGATGGTGACTCGATTCCTGTTATCAGAGTAAGTGAAAATGGAACCCCCCTTTTGTTAATTAACCCCGATGAAAGCAAAGAGAATATCTTCTCAATATTCGTCATGAGTAAAAAAATCGGGAATTCATTAGGTCATGAAATTGGCTCACCTTATAACAGTATCTACAATTATGGTGAGACCGAGCCATGTATCGCTGGAACGGAAGAGTTTATAGGCAAAGTACTGTGTATGGCGCCTAAAGCAGCTAATCTACTCTATGTTTTTAGTGGTAAATGGGATGGGCCTAAAAAAGAAACGCCTCCTACGGCTATCCTTGCTTCATGGGAATTAGATACTATTATTTGGCGCCCTTAGTTTTATCGTTGACCAGCAACCTGACTTAATTACCTAAGAAAAAAAGTATCGTAGCTCAGCATTCTAGTGAATACCAAATCTATCTATGAACTTAGCATTATGCTTCACTGGTGATACTGGTATACGCCGAAATGACAGCTTATTTCAACACTTCTAGCTTTTTGATCAAGTCAATCAGTATAGGCGCTTTAATCATCCCTTTTTGCGGAATATACTTCCCAACAATCAGCTTATTACCCTCCACACCAATAATACTTCCCTTTATAGTTTTTCCATCATGTTTCAATAGACGAAACTTCGCTCCCCTCATTGATCCGGCCTTCCTTGGGTTGACAACATGATAGATAGATGGATTTTTGTGGTATTTTTTAGCCACTCTATTAGGCAACAAGTCCTTCTCAGAAAAATCCACAATGGGTTCTTCAGTATCAACAAAACCTTGATCTTCCTCTTTTTCAATTCTTTCCAAGAATGAAAGATCATAGAATTTACTTTCTGGAAGAAATGCTACTGCGTTTGCTGTAAAGCCACTTGTATTCTCTCCAGACTTATTCACTCCATATAAAGTGCCTACAAATAACACAGCTATAGTAGCAATATTAGCTATCAGAATTGTTGCCACAGAACTGAACTGCATTACATTGATAACTTTCAAGGTCAACATAAAGGCAGCTAGCCCTATAGCAAGCGCATATAAACCATCTAGCTGGAGAACATTAGCAACAACAACAGCTATAGCAGCAACTACCCAAGGTAGTAGCATCCAGAAGAATCCATGCCTTTTAGCTTTAAATATTTTAGCTAAAAAACTGCTGATAAAAACGACTAATAGAAAAATCGCAACAAAGAATATAGGAAGAAGTGAAGCCATAAGATTATTTATTATTATTGGGTGCCTCTATTAATTAGGATTTTCGTTTGAGTTCAAGGCGGATCAATTATGAGAACCGCAGTGTACAAGGGTACATGAGGATCGCAGAAATTGATCCAACGCCGAAATCAAGCGAAAAGACAATTAATAGAGTGCCCTATTGTTTATGATGCTCGGCACGACAGGTGCATGTGTCAAATAAGTCACTATTTACACCCAATATTCAGATCAGGTCAAGGGCTATACGATATAGTGTCATTAACGTCTAGCGATGATAAAAATTATAAGCAGCTAACTTTCACAACTTGAAATATATCCCATAATATTCCAGTGATAAATCAACTTTAAGCTGTCTCAGCTCTTATTAACATTCGCCAAGCCATTATAATAATGGCTATTCAACACAGTCTGTAACTAATTATATTCCTTATCATTTATAAAAAATAAAGTGGAAGTTCGAAATGCATAGTACTCCTGAGAATTTTCAACACCATTATTGGACAAAATAGAGAGGAAACTAAGTAGTTACCAATAAAAAAACTAAAAGTAGTAATAGTAATTGGGCAAGCCTAAAACAGCCGTATAAGAAATAAAACACCGGTATGCTGCTCATTACTAGCCGAGGGAGAGAAAATGAACAATAAAAAACATAATGTAGCCATTGGGTTGGCTAGCCTGTTGGTGTCTATACCTGCACCAACCTTCATCCACAAGCATTTCAATACCCTAATAGCTGAAGATTCAGTGAGTATTTTGGGATCTGTAGTGTATGGTTTTGAAGCACAAATGCTTCTCATCATGATGATAGCCACCAGTATTGGGCTATTCGCTATTGCTTTATATGAGCTAGGCGGATACCTAATAACAATGGGGAATTACCAAGATACATCAAGGTTGCTTGATTAGTTGTAGCCTTTGAATTATTCCAAATATCACTATTAGTTACCCCAAAGTACCTATCATGAACTTTGAAAACTGGATAACTGAGAATTAAAATAGCTAGTCATTCTGGTGAAGACCAGAATTTAGCTATGAACCGGCACTATGCTTCAGCGATGGATACCTGCATCCGCAGGTATGACGGTGGCGGAAACTTAATTAGAGTCCTTGGATTATATTGCCTAATCTTAGGTATTAAACTCCTCTGCAAAATCAAGCATACGCTGGGTAGACAGAAGCGCTTTCACTCGGATGTCTTCATCAACGTGAATTTCATTGCTGCCTGTCTCTAATACGCTTAACAAGTTATGCAATCCGTTCATAGCCATCCA
>JAZGES010000218.1:0-5176 GCA_036478935.1 Thiotrichaceae bacterium | reverse complement strand
CCCAGTTCGGCAAGTTGCTAGTTGGACTAGTAGTCGGATGAGCTGTTATGGATACGGTAGCGGAGTCGGTGCTAGTATCAAGAGCAGGCAGTTGCAGGTCATCAATGGTGATTAAGCCATCATCACTTAGCGTGCAAGACCTCTCTAGAATATTAACTAACTCACGAACATTACCTGGGAAGGTGTAACTTAACAAAGCGTCCCGTGCTTCATTGGTTAACTCTGCTCTCTCCAGCCCCCAGCTTTTTGATATATCTTTTAAGAAATACTCAGCTAGAAGTAAAATATCTTCGCCTCGTTCGCGCAATGCAGGAACTTGTAATTTAATGACGTTCAGTCGGTAATATAAATCCTCGCGGAATCGCTTGGCAGCCACTTCGAGTTCTAACTTTTTATGCGTAGCACTCAGTATTCGGACATTAACAGGGATTTCTTCTGTACCACCCACAGGCTTTATAGCTTGTTCCTGAATAGCACGTAATAGTTTTACTTGCATTTCTAGTGGCAAATCAGCCACCTCATCAAGAAACAAAGTACCGTCACTTGCGGCTTCAAAAAGACCTTTTTTATCTGCTATTGCACCAGAAAAACTTCCTTTAATATGACCAAAGAACTCACTCTCAACTAAGTCTTTAGGTATTGCACCGCAGTTTACCGGAATAAAAGGCGCATCCTGATGAGGGCCACCATTATGAATACTTTTGGCAACTAGCTCCTTACCACTTCCTGATTCACCGTTAATATAAACGGGCGCATGGCTTTTACCAAGCTTTCGAATAGTGAGGAGTAATTGCTGGATTGCCGGAGAATTACCAAGAATCAGTTTATTGGTATTTTCATCAGCATCGTGAGCAGAAGGTAATGCGGTTGAGCTCGTAGCTTGTTTAGAGGATGAAGACTTATTCTTTGATAATTTAAGTGCGGTTTCAATCAACTCGCGTAGTTTTTGCAAATCAACGGGCTTGGAAACAAAATCGTAAGCACCAGACTTTAGTGCTTCGACAGCAGTTTCCATACTCCCATAAGCAGTGATAACAGCTACGGGTATATTAGGCATATTGTGGTGAATATAATTAACAATATCAATACCGGTGCCATCAGGTAATTTCATATCAGTCAGGCATAAGTCAGGCTTGTTATTTTGTAAGCTGGCTAATGCTTCTTTTACGTTAGAAGCACTATAGGTGGTCAGTCCCATCCGCAATAATGTAATCTCCAGTAGTTCGCGAATATCTGGCTCATCATCAATAATTAGTACGCTTTGTTCACTCATATCAGTAGTTCTTATTAGTGTTTTGTTATTATTTATTAATTTGTTATCGGTTAGCAAAGCTCAGTCTGAAGCAACTGCCGCTACTGGCTAGCTGGACATATTCTAAAGTAGAACCATTTGCCTGACTTAGCTCTCTACACATAAACAACCCTAGTCCGGTTCCTTTTGTACTGGTGGTATTAAAAGGTTCGAATAACCTCTCTTGAAACTCTTCTGAAATCCCTTCGCCATTATCTATCACATTAAGTACTAGATTTTTTGTATGATCCGGTACCCCTACTTGAATCAATAATGTCAGTTTGTCTTTATCCTCTTTTGCATACTTAACGGCGTTTTTACACAAATTCCACATAATTTGATGTAAATGAGCAGGGTCAAAATTAACTTCAGCATCTTCTGGTTCTATAAAAATACTGAGTTGATTTTCATCCAACCTATTCTGAGCAAGGAAATCTTCAAAAAAATCGTCAAGCCAAGATTTTAAGCGGATGCTGACTCGCTTAGGATTTTTGCGCTTGGATAAGTTTAATACCGTGTTAATGATAGAATCTGTACGTAACGAGTTGCTAATAATAATCTGTGTGAGCCGCTCATCCGCTTTTGACAAGACCTCTGATTCTGTTAACAGTTGTGCGGCATGACTAATCGCTCCTAAAGGATTTCTAATCTCATGAGCAATACTTGCGGTTAACTGTCCAAGTGATGCAAGCTTCAAATCCTGTAGTTTTTCACGCTCTTCTTGAGTATCTTGTAAATAGATTAATGATGTTTCACTGGCACGAGCACCGAGCTGAACAAAGCGTACTCGCATCGCCATAGCGCCTTGGTGATTCACATCAAAGCTGGCAATTTTAGGTCGCTGTTTTTCAGACCAATGTTGATACCAAGCATCTAATTCTGGCGCAAAGCTGTCAAGGGATTGATCACGCCAGTTTTTTGGATTACCGAGCATTTCAATTGCTGCGGTATTCATTTGCTGAATATGGCGAGAATCTCGAATAACAATAACCCCTGTTTGTAACTGATCTAAAACAGCCTGATTAAGCTGCGACATGCTTGCAAGATCAAGTCCCCAACGCTTTGCAAGCTTTGCGGTATTTTGTGCTTTTCCCGCCCAGTTCATTGCTATCCATGAGCTCAGCATCATAAACAGTGATAAAACGCCCGTCATGGACAATTCATTTAGCTGTGCATGACCTTGAGACTGTATATGGATTTCAATTGAAATAAGCGAGATAACCGTTAACGCGGTAATAAATAGCGAGAATTGACCTGGCTTAAACAAGTTTGGGGTGATGACAGGTAGTACCAGCAATATGCCTAGCCCAAAACTTACCCCCCCGCTGGCATAAATGACTAATAGCAATGCTAAAATATCGGTAATAGACGTTAGATAAATTTGCTTATTGTAATCAGGCCACTTCATATAGCCCGCAATATTTTGCAAGATAATAACTACTGTGAAGATAGCAATTACATCATTAAATAACTTGCTATCAATAATAGTGCCTTCGGGCAGTAAGTGCTCAGTTAAGGCGACAAGCAGTAAAGCACCTGCAAGAACAAGGCGATAGATATTATAGAGTTGTAGTTGTGACCAAGGGTTCCCTTCTGTGCTGAAAAAAGCTACAGGAGCAATGTCATAAGTTATTCTAGTCGCTGCCTGGCGTGTTCGAGACTGCAAAATACGTGATTCCCCTGTTTGATCGCTTCATTGTCAGGAATGTGTAAACCACACTCTTCACATTTGAGCATTTGCGTTTTATTATTTTTAGTATCGCTACTATTACGATCTTTATGATCGAGGTGTTTATTTTTATCCAGCTTATTGCGAATTGATCTTACTACAAGGAAGCTGACTACAAACAGAATAAGGATGAATAGAAGACGTGGCATGGTGTAAACTCAGTTGTAGTTGTGCTCTCTATAAATAAGAGGCGTAGAAAGTAAATAATTAATGGATGTCCATCATGAATCTACATGAATATCAGGCAAAACAGTTATTCAGGCAGTATCAAATTCCCATTTTAGCAGGAAAAGCGGTGTCATCGGAAGATGACCTAGACTCTGCTCTAGATAGTGTTATAGAAGAATTAGGGGGTAATTCATGGATTATCAAGGCACAAGTACATGCCGGTGGTCGTGGTAAAGCGGGCGGTGTTAAAAAAGTAGATGGCAAAGATGAGCTGAAAGCAGCAGCTGAAGCGCTCTTGGGAAGTCAGTTAGTGACTCATCAAACGGATGCGTCTGGCTTGCCGATTAACGCAGTCTTAGTAGAATCACTAACGGATATTCAGAAAGAGCTTTATTTAGGCTTGTTAATAGATCGAAGCTCGCAACGTATTATTATTATGGCGTCTGCTGCTGGCGGCATGGATATTGAAGAAGTAGCGGCGAATACACCAGAAAAAATACTGACAGAAACGATACACCCTGCGGTGGGATATCAAGGTTACATTGGTCGGAAACTGGCTTTTGGTATCGGTCTTGAAGGACAGCAAATCAGACATTTTAGTAGCTTGTTAGCCTCTTTGGTTAAATTATTTATAGAGCAAGATGCAGCACTATTAGAAATTAATCCTTTAGTAGTTGACGGTGAAGGCAACCTATTAGCTTTAGATGCTAAGTTGAATATTGATGGTAGCGCGCTATATCGTCATGCTGACTTACTAGCGATGCGTGATAAAACTCAGGAGGACGAGCGTGAAGCACGAGCCGCAGAACACGAATTAAACTATATCCACCTTGATGGCAATATCGGTTGTATGGTCAATGGTGCTGGCTTAGCAATGGCTACCATGGACTTGATCAAACTGCATGGCGGACAACCAGCTAACTTTCTGGATGTAGGAGGTGGAACCACAGCAGAACGTGTAGCTGAAGCCTTTAAAATTATTCTCTCCGACCCAGCTGTGCAAGGTGTCTTAGTCAATATCTTTGGTGGAATCGTACGTTGTGATTTAATTGCAGAAGGCATTATTAAAGCAGTGGGTGATATGGGAATTACCGTACCCGTTGTAGTTCGCTTAGAAGGAACCAATGTAGATCAAGGTAAAGCAATGTTAGCAAACAGTGGGTTAAATATTATTACCGCAGAAGGTCTGACAGATGCAGCGCAAAAAGTAATTGCAGCCGCACAAGGAGATGCATCCTAATGAGTATTTTAGTAAATAAAGATACCAAAGTTATTTGTCAGGGTTTTACGGGTAAACAAGGCACCTTTCATTCCGAACAAGCAATAGCTTATGGAACACAGTTAGTAGGTGGCGTAACCCCGGGAAAAGGCGGACAGATTCATTTAGACAGACCTGTTTTTAATACGGTAGCTGATGCGGTGAATGAAACCGGTGCGGATGCCACCATGATCTATGTACCAGCGGCCTTTGCAGCAGATGCAATTTTGGAAGCAGCCGATGCAGGTATTAAACTCATTGCTTGTATTACGGAAGGCATCCCCGTTCTGGATATGGTGAAAGTAAAAGCGGGACTAGCGGATTTGGATGTTCGTTTAATTGGCCCAAATTGCCCCGGCATTATTACTCCGGGCGAATGCAAGATTGGTATTATGCCCGCCTCTATTCATCAACAAGGAAAGATAGGTATTGTTTCACGGTCAGGTACTCTTACCTATGAAGCGGTTCATCAAACTACCCAAGCAGGCTTAGGGCAATCCACTTGTATCGGTATTGGTGGTGATCCCATTCAAGGGATGAATTTTATTGATTGCCTAGCGCTATTTGAGCAGGATGAGCAAACAGAAGGTATTGTCATGGTAGGTGAAATTGGCGGTACTGCTGAAGAAGATGCGGCTGATTATATAAAAGAGAAGGTGAGCAAGCCGGTTGTAGCTTATATCGCAGGTGTTACTGCACCAGCAGGAAAGCGCATGGGGCACGCAGGGGC
>JAZGES010000217.1:0-13557 GCA_036478935.1 Thiotrichaceae bacterium | reverse complement strand
TAGATCGTATCAAGGCTGCTAAATAATTTCTTTGCTTAGAGACACGGATTGTACTGTACTGAAAAAGTAATCTTACACTTTCTAGTTACAAGACTCCTGAGACTGTGCAAGTATTCGCTTTTAGCTTCCCCCTTTTTGAAGGGGGATTGAGGGGGATTTAAAGAAGGTTAATTACACACAGATGCTTAAGGAGACTCTGATCAAGTCATCAGTCGTTTTCCTGAGGTTAAAATCAGAGTCTCCTTAAGAATTCATTTCTGTTCTTTCAAATCTCCCCCAGCCCCTCTTTGCTAAAGAGGGGAGTTTTGTGTACTTGCCAACTATAACCTCTACTCCAAATAATAAT
Organism: Thiotrichaceae bacterium; assembly: GCA_036478935.1. GTDB lineage: Bacteria > Pseudomonadota > Gammaproteobacteria > Thiotrichales > Thiotrichaceae > HyVt-477. Next base: position 13,211 of record JAZGES010000217.1, on the reverse strand, counting down.
TTTTTCATTCCACCTACACAGATACTCTGAAAAAGAGAACACTCTATGACACCCATTTTAGAAGTAAAAAACGTCACCAAAAAGTACGGTGATTTTACAGCAGTAGATAATGTTAATTTTACCGTAGACGATGGTGGTTTCTTCTCTATTCTCGGTGGCTCAGGTTGTGGCAAAACCACTTTGCTACGAATGATCTCAGGGTTTGAAGAACAGACTTCGGGAGACATCATTATCCGTGGTGAATCAATGACGGGCATCCCGCCTGAGTTGCGCCCTGTTAACATCGTATTCCAAAATCTGGCGTTATTTCCCATGATGAATGTGGAAAAAAATGTTGCCTTTGGACTACAGCGACAGAAATTACCTAAACATGAAGTCAATCAGCGCGTCACCGATATGCTGGAGCGAGTTGGATTACAGGGGTTTGAAAAGAAAAATGTGAATGATCTTTCTGGTGGGCAGCGACAACGGGTTGCTATAGCACGTTCACTCGTGCTCAAACCCTCCATTTTATTGCTTGATGAGCCACTGGGTGCGTTGGACAGAAAGCTACGCGAGCATATGAAAATAGAGCTTAAGCTATTACAAAAAGAAATTGGTACGACCTTTATCTATATCACCCATGATCAGTCCGAAGCATTGGTGATGAGTGATAAAGTAGCGGTTATGAATAAGGGGCGCTTTGAGCAAATAGATACACCTAAAAAACTGTATAAGACTCCAAAAACCGCATTTGTGGCTGGTTTTGTTGGCGAAAGTAATGAGTTTGATGTTGGCAGTTATACTAACAATGAAATCACTACAAAAAATGGCTGGAAACTCTCCAAACCTGATTTGGATTTTCAGCCAAAAAAACTCTTTGTTCGACCCGAATCGTTTATCTTGAGCCCCTCTTCTGATCTAGAGCCTATTGAGCGCGTTGATATAAAAGTCAAAACCATTCTGTTTGATGGCTCTAACACCAAAGTATCTGCCATTATCAAACAAAGTAACGATGAGGTGCTGATTGCATTGCCCCAAAATGCACAGTTTGAAAACCTACAAGAAAATGATGAGATAGAAGCAGGCATTCACCGTGATGACTTGAAATGTTACTAGGGAGGCAATAATGAAAAAGATTAATAGCACTTTTTATCTTCTGCTAACCCCCGTACTAGCTTGGTTAGTCATCTCCATTGTCGTCCCACATCTGGATCTGCTCTTTAAGTCCTTTCAATTTGAGAATGATGATGGGTTAATGGTATTTTCATTTAATAATTACCTCGCCTTTTTTGAAGATGACATTTATTGGCTAACCTTTGTCAAAACGGCTCTTTATTCTATTGGCATTACCTTTCTCGCCTTTGTCGTCACCTTTCCCGTAGCATTCTATTTAACTAAAGTAGTCGCTAAGAAATACAGCAGTTTTATGGTGCTATTGCTACTAATCCCTATCTGGATTGGTGAATTGGTCACTATCTATGGATGGATGATCCTGCTTAGTGATAATGGTGTGATTAATCAGTTTCTAATCTCCAAAGGTATTATTGACACCCCCATAGAGATGCTTTACACCAATTTCAGCATGACCATTGGACTGCTTTATATGTCGATGCTATTTATGATTATTCCGATGATGTCGGCACTCGAAAGCCTTGATGACAGCCTGATAGAAGCTGCCAGCGATCTTGGCGCATCCAAATGGACGATCTTCCGCCAGATCATTATTCCCTATGCCATTCCTGGCATAGTTTCAGGCGGCATTATTGTCTTTATGCTGGTGATTGGAGACTATGTTGCACCTAATCTATTGGGTGGGAAAAGCTCGCTGTGGTTTACGGAACAAATCTACAATGAATTCCTCTCAACCTTCAATTGGAACGAAGGTGCGGCGTTTGGCTTTCTATTGTTACTTCTCTCTTCCAGTATCGTCTGGTTGGCACTCAAACTAACAGGTCAAAAGCTTGACAGGGTGGGACCATGATACGCACATTACCAAACTCGCCACTCTATACTCTTGTTTATCGGCTCTATATCACCCTGTTTTATCTCTTCCTCATTATGCCGCTCATGACTATTTGCGTGTTGGCATTTAATGATTCCAATTTCATCTCATTACCATGGAAAGGCTTTTCACTGGATTGGTTTTTTTCTAACACCGATGAGCGACTTGGTTTATTTGCAGATGAAGACTTGTTATGGAGCATCTGGATTAGTCTTAAAACGGGCTTTGTGGTTGCGTTACTTTCCCTTGTTGTTGGCACAATGGCAGCATTGCTCTTTGAGCAAGAAAAATTTCGCTTCAAAGGACTACTGTATTTTTTAGCACTAACACCATTGGTTATTCCCGGTGTCATATTAGGCATCTCAATCCTGCTTACCTCTACCTTTGCAGGAACCTATATAGAAGAAAATTTTGGCCTTGATGTAGAGTTCTTACGCCCAAGTTTTTGGTTGGTGGTGTTTGGTCAATTCTCCTTTGGTGCAACCTATGTCATGTTATTAGTGGGTGCACGCTTAAAGAAGTTTGACGTTACGCTTGAAGAGGCAGCGCTCAGCCTAAGAGCCACACGCCTGCAAGTCATCTGGCTAATCACCTTGCCCTTTTTACGTCCAGCGTTAATGGGGGCGTTTGTGGTGGCATTCTTAATTAGTTTTTCCAATTTTAATACCACGATATTTTTAGTGGGGTCTGATCCTACTTTGCCCGTTGATCTCTATTCGCGGATCAAATTTAGTTCAACACCTGTGCTAAATGCAGTCTCCTTTATGATCGTGGCATTTATTACGCTTTCAGCAATAATTAGTTTTGTGTTAAATCGCAAGAAGTCCTAATCAGTCATTCACATTACAGCTATGCATTAGACCGATTTGGATATGTTTATTTTTTTCGTTCCCTTCATAGGCACGTATATTTACTCGTACACAACGATGAAAAACTGGTAGTGAAGTACTACAAGTGGGCAATAAAAAAGCCGCTATATAAGCGGCCTTATTATTGTGTCTACCATCAAGAAGTACTTCAATTCATACTACATAGGCGTCATTACAATGCCTCGACTACCACTACGATTGTAAAAAACCAACTTATTGCCCACTTGCTGTACACTTCCCATTCTTCTCAAAGTACGTAAATAACCACCTTCCAGATCGCCAATATTATAAGTTGGACCACCTTTTACAGGGCGTATAACTCGACAGCCTTTTTTGCTCTTATTCACTCTGCTAACCCGAAATCCAGTATTTCCCACTTGTTGAAATGAAGCGGCATATGAGTTGCAGCCCGTTTCACCTGACAATGAGTTTTTATTCACTTTCATAATCATATTAACTGCTCGTGGAATCTTATTTCCATAAACGGTATCTACACGCCATTGCGTATCTAAAAGAGAAGCTCCTCCACTGTTTAATGGACAGCCCTCTTCAACTTTTCTAGTTGTAATTGAGTCTGGTGCAGCAACAACCTCTGCAGAAATAATTTGACTACCCAAAACAGCTAGCGGTAATAGCAACATTTGGCGTCGAGATTTTGAAAACGGCACTTCTTTAGAAGGTAATTTACTCATATATAGCTCCTTGATTTATATTTATCTAGATTTGAGACTCACCCGACCCTTGCTCCCTAGCTGAGTCTGGAAAGTTGAGTTTTGCTATGCCCATTGGGTGCAATTAATAGCAATCATTTAAGAATATACCCTCAAACGAAAAATCTAATTAATAGAGGCATCTTTAACTTATTTATGACATCAGACAAGGATGTCATTTATTTACAACACTATTAATATATAGCACACACAAAATAGAATGTTTGTTTTTTTAACATTATTTCTTAAGCACCCTGCCTTTCATCTAGTTTTTAAAAAGCATTATTAAAAAAAATGATAGGTTCAATAAAAATACTTTGTTGATTATTGTCAAATCAAATGATATAAAGTGCCCCATAAGACAATCAGTAATAGCTAATATACTTATATATTAAAAGTATTGATAACCACCACATCATTTTTGGAAAATAATTTATGCCCATCAAGTTCAAAGTAACTTTGACTACTATCATATTATTTACATTATCTTTTTTATCTACTGGCGCAACCGCCATGACAGATATGAAAGGCAACCCTTCCACAGTATCTAGCCATGTAGGCAAAGGTAAGTGGTTGATAGTTGAAGCATGGCACTCAGAGTGCGGAACTTGTAAAAAGACAATGCCTGAGCTGGTTAAGTCAAAAGGAACCTTCCCTAATGCAAAGTTAATTGGGGTTTCTCTTGATGGTAACAAATCTAAAGCTCAACGTTTTATTGATCGCTTTAAAGTAAACTTCCCAACTATATTAACTAACCGTGCTGAGTTTGATAAATATGTTCGTAAGGTTGCTAAAAAACCAATGGTTGGCGCACCTACCTACTTAATATTCGCCCCTAATGGAGAACTCAAGGCGATGCAGTCTGGCAACATCTCTCCTAAAGATATTAAGAGTTACATAAAAAGCCAGTAAGTCCTGAATAAAAAATCGCTTGTTAATTACCAACAATTAGCCAGCGATAGATACCAACCATATTAATCACTGTAAACACCATGTTTTGCATAGCGATCCCATAAGCTTTTCGGCGCAACCCCCAAATAAATAAAATAATACTAGATAGTAAATAAATTACGAATGCCCAAGGGCTAATAGATATATTTATTGCTAGCAAGATAGCTCCTGACACTGCCAGCACAGATCCACTCCATTCCAGTATTGTATTGTTACGGTTCATATTTACCTTATTTGTAGCCTTATTTATAGTATTGCTATGACAGGTCTCGGGTAATATAATCCGCGCCTAATCTCATCTGATGCTTTATAACCTACGACCCCGTGTTTATGCAATATTCCCCTTCATTAATCCTTACTTGTATTACCAGCAATGTCTGCCAGTAAAGGATTACTCCTACAAAGCTTATATGCAACATTGGCACGCTTCACCGGTGTAGGGCTTAATTTTGCATTACAAATCCTCATTGCGAGGCTTTTGTCACTAGGTCACTATGGCGATTTACGCATGCTACTCACACTGGTCACTGGTGTAGCTCTGCTCAGTCGAATTGGCGTAGAGCAACTACTAGTAAAAGAAGTAGCTAGTATTGATACCGAACAGCAAGCTTTTGGCACCCTGTTTTTAAAAAGAAGCTATGCCATTGTTTTCATCACTTCGGTGTTATTTATTCTGTTGTGGATGCTCTTCAGTCCCGTCTTAAAATCAACACTGTTTGGTGAGATTTCACTAAACAACCTAATGATTGCCAGTATAGGCGTACTATTTTTCAATATAGTCACTATCAATTCATTTTACCTAAAGGCACTGCGTAAACCCTCCGCTTCTGCCTTAGTACAAAATGCGCTACCAGCAGTTAGCTTCTTGTTACTGATTTTTATTTTTTGGAAAGATTTTCCTCTCAATCAGCAATATATCAATTTATATACAGCATCTACTATCGTAGCCGGACTTGTTTCCTTGCTGGTCATTATCCCCTGGGTTCAACGTCAAACTAGCCCAGACATTACTAAGCAAGTACCTAAATTAAAAACTCTGGTTAAAAGCTCATTACCACTTGCCCCCATCTCATTATTCTCTTTTTTAATGTTATGGTCAGATACGTTAATGGTCGGTGCTTTACTCAGCAATGAAGAAGTGGGTCTGTACTCCACAGCTGCCTCCATATCCTTTTTAAGCTTATTTATCTTGGGAGCGTTGGATGCAACTATCTATCCACGCTTACTTTCATTGTGTAAGAACAACCCACACCAAGTTAAAGCGTTTTTCTGGAAAGCAACGGCACTGGTTATTGTTGGGTTACTCCTAGTGACCCTCGTTATGGCACTATTTGCTAAACCTGCCCTATCGCTATTTGGCCCTGAGTTTCAGCAAGCGACTACTGTATTACTCATTTTGTTAGCAGCACAATGGTTGAGAGCCACCAGCTTGACCTTTTCATTCATGTTTATTATTAAAGAGCGCGTAAGATTCTTGAATATCACGTTAGTTATCGCACTAATTATAAACTTGGTCGCAAACTATAGCCTTATTCATTCTCACGGCATGCAAGGTGCAGCCATAGCAACATTAATAGCAAATGGTTTCCTTGCAGGCATTGTTGTACTACTCTTCTACCGTCAGAAGTTACTTGCTGGTTACTAAGGAACGAGTAAACCAATACAACCTACAAAACCTAATATTAAATATGATTAAAATTCTAGGCATATTATTTGTCATCTCTATTTTCATACCCGTTGAGTTTTACTACTTAGCAGGAGGGTTAAGACTGGAAGCCTATCGAATAGTTTTGGCATTAGTACTTATTTATAGTCTATTCAATCTTAAAGAACTGATTGAAAAAGCTGACCTCGTGGATATCTTATTAATTGCCTTTACCTTATTAGCGACGATGAGCTTTATCGCGAACCATGGCATGCAAAAAGGCATCGAATCCGCTGGTATTTTTATTATTGAAGTACTGGGTGCATTCTATTTGGCTCGAACGCTTATCACGACACCGAAACGGTTCTTTCAGGTCAATATGGCTTTTATTGGCATCCTTTCGGTCATCACCGTGTTTACAATCTATGAAAGCCTTACGCATCATCGTGTGCTACACGAGTGGGCCAGCAAAATCACTGGACATCAATCACTAGACCCTAGTTTATATACTCATTACTACGTGCGCTTCGGCATCTTGCGAGCGACCAATCTGTTTGTACATCCTATTCTTTACGGCACACTAACTGCCATCTTTTTTCCTTTCGCCATTTTGCTAACGTTATTTATCTTTAAACCGCGCTATCTGATTGCAACCATCACCTTACTACTTTCCATGCTACTCACATTGTCATCAGCGCCACTGCTTTCCACTATATTCCAAGGTATGGGCGCTATACTGTCCCACTATTGGAACGGAGCTAAACGCTTCTGGATCGGTTTAATGTTTATGGGCTTATCTGCCTCATTCCTCATTAACATGATTTCTAATCGAGGTTTTTTTGCACTCCTCGTATCGCATCTAACATTCAACCCTGCAACAGGTTATTACAGAATGTTTCAGTGGAAGTATGCAATGGATGACGTGCTAGATAACCCACTATTAGGAATAGGCGTGAGCCAATGGTCACGTCCTGATTGGCTGAATTACAGCATCGATAGCTTTTGGCTACTGATCACCATGCAACACGGTATTCCAGCAGGGTTTATTCTGCTATTTTGCTCACTGTATATTGTCTTTCATGTATTGAATAATTTACATAAGCAACATGAACTCTATCGTTGGATGGCTAATGCTTGGGTTTTATCCTTTTTAGCATTAATACTCATTGGCTTTACGGTGGATTATTTCGGTAAATTACAACCAATGTTCTTTTTTACACTTGGCGCAATCGGCTGGTTAAAGTATCCTCACCTTAATCAACACATGAAAAAGCTTGCATGGCTTAGCAAGCTTAAACGACAACAACAAAACTCCTAGGAGCCTGCAACGCGCTTGGAGTGCTAACCACTCCTAAAATCAGGATCTCCAATGCTTTCAGCTCTACTGATTATTATTGTCTATGGAATTATTATTCTAGAGCTATTCTTTGACGATAAGCTTATCGCTGTGAGGTATTTACACTTTAGTTATCTCGCTCTTTTTGTAACTAGTGCTATTTTATTTCTCTATCTAGCAACAAAGAAATCAAAAAAAATGTGGTGGTTCGCACCAGCTTTTTTATGGGTAAGCTTAAATTACCTTTTGCCTTTTCTCTCCATCTCAGAAAACGCCAAGCCTCAAAGTACAGCTAATACAACTGTAGAAAATGAAGCGCAGTTTAAATTCTTGTCCTACAGTGTTAACTCTAGAAATAAGGACTACCATCAAGTGGCAGGTTTATTAACCCAACATCCTGCGGATATTATATGCCTACAAGAAATCCCCTACTCTCGTTATGAGTTGTTTAAAGCACAGATCTCTGACGCAGGTTTAAACTATCATCATGTATACTCCAAAAAACGAGCACTAATGATTCTATCTAAACACCCCATTATACCCAACAAAACAATGCCTTACCTTGAAGCCACTATAGAGCTAGCAGGCAACCCAGTAAAAATATGGAATATTCATTCTCCAAAATCATTAACTAAAGTGAACTATCAGCACTACTATTTCGACAAACTCTATGAAGATGTGAGTTCAGACACCACCCCGCACAAGCTGGTTTGTGGGGATTTCAACTCAACACCGCATAACAATATACTGCCGCTATTTATGACGATGCTACAACCCGCATACAAAAAATCACACAACCCTATTAGTCTCACCTACCCAACATTAAAGGGAGTTATCCCCTCTCCTATACCTTTAATAAAAATAGATTACTTATTGTTCTCAAAGAACTTTAATATTAATAATTATCAACGTTTAGCACAATACGCTAACTCAGATCATTACCCTATTACAGCAACCGCTTCTATTACGACTGAAACAAAAACGACAACAATAAATAGCAATAAGAAAACTACTATGAGAACCGCATCTAGTTCCTCCGAGATCATGCAATGAGAGTCAAATTCATCAATCACAATGTGTTCATGGTTCTAGTTAAAGTTCGTAATGCGCTGTTAAATAGCCGAAACTGGTACTTCAGAACAGTTTACGGAATGAATATTGCTGATGATGTACGCATATCATTCAAAGCCAGAATCGACAAGACTAATCCTCAAGGCTTATATATCGGCTCTAAGACTTATATCGCCTTTGATGCCATCGTCCTCTCACATGACTTTTCTACACGCAGACATTCTGCAAAAACTGTCATCGGAAAAAATTGCTTTATAGGTGCTGGAGCCATCATACTCCCCAACGTTACCATCGGTGATCAAGTCATCGTAGGTGCAGGAAGTGTCGTTACCAAAGATATACCGTCAAATTGTGCAGTAGGTGGTAACCCTGCAAGAGTGATCAAAGAAGGTATCAAAACCATTGCTTATGGCATGATTGATACCAGTGATGAAGATTCAGACTCCCCCTAGCTAATAACGAACTGAATACATAGTGAAACATACACACCCCCAATTAGACATTATCGTTGTCTCGTTCAATACGGCTGAGCTAACGCTACGCGCGATACGCTCAATCTATGAACAGACTAAAGACACGTCTTTTCACTTAACCGTGTTAGATAATGACTCACATGATGGTTCTGCAGATAAAATTGCAGCAGCCTTCCCTGATCTAACGTTAATCCGTTCGACTACGAACACAGGATTCTCCGGTGGCAACAACATTGCAGCCAAACACTCTAATGCCGAACATCTACTACTTCTTAATCCTGACACGGTAGTCCTAGACGGCGCTATTGATAAACTCTACCAGTTTGCACTTAGCAAGCCGAAGAATGGCATTTGGGGTGGCATTACGCTTAATAACGACTTAAGCATCAACTCACATAATGCTTGGTCTAAACCCACTACATTGACGCTATTCTTCAGTGCTTTAGGTTTGAGCAAGGTATTTTCAGATAGTTGCTTTTTCAATAAGGCTAACTACGGTTGCTGGAAACGTGATTCAGAGAAAAAGGTCGATATGATTCAAGGCTGTTTCCTCATGACACGCAGAGAGCTATGGGACGGACTCGGTGGTCTAGACGAGTCATTTTTTATGTATGGTGAAGAGTCTGACTTTTGCCTTAAAGCCATCAATAAAGGCTTTCAGCCCATTATTACGCCTCATGCAAAAATCATCCATCATGGTGGCGCTAGTGAACCCACCTTTTCTGGCAAGATGATTAAGCTACTCAAAGGTAAAGTCGAACTGGTTAATCGACACTCAAAAGCATGGGAAAAACCATTACATAAAGGCTTATTACTGCTTTATGTAACCAATAAATTAGTAACATCAAAAATACAATCTACCCTCAAGTCTAGTAAAAAAGAATCCGCTCAGGAATGGGGAAAAGTAATGCAAGCTAACTCATCATGGCTTAAAGGCTGGGGTGACTGATGGCAACTGTTATTGTCCCAGCACACAACGAATCCAGTGTAATTCAAGCCTGTCTGGATAGTATTGTGCATCAAGAGAGAGTGGATGAAGTTATCGTTGCCTGTAACGGGTGTAGTGACAACACTGTAACTATTGTGCGTGAGCATTACCCGACGGTAATCTGCTTAGACATACAAAAACCCTCTAAAACCAATGCACTGAATGAAGCAGAAAAGCATGCTAAGAGCTTCCCTATCTTTTATTTAGATGCTGATACCGTCATAACACCACACACCATATCGAGAATTACCGAGCATTTAGATCAAAGCGAGATCATGCTAGCGGCACCTACACCGTTGATAAATACCGATGAGTCCTCGTGGCTGGTAAAGCAATATTACAAGATATGGATTAACCTGCCCTACATTAAGGATGGTGTCATAGGAACCTGCAGCTTCATCATGACTAAAAAAGGTAGGCAAAGATTTGATAAGTTTCCTAATATTATAAATGACGATGGTTTTGTCAGATGCTGCTTTGATAGCAATGAACGTGCAAATATTGAAAATACCACTATCCATATCAAAGCACCCAAAACGTTATTCTCTTTAATTAAAATTAAAACCAGAGCGCGTTTAGGGAACATGCAGCTTGAATCTAGCAACTTATGCGCACGTCCTAAGCAAGCAAACTACTCAAGCTCAATCAAGGAAAAGCTGTTAAGTAAAGACTTCATCTCAACCATAGCCTATATCGGTATTGCATTAGTTATCCGGCTTCGTGCAAAGAAGCAGTTTAACGAAATCGACACCTATGTGTGGGAAAAGGATTTAACCTCACGATGATTAATACCTTTCTCAAGCAAAGCTACTTCAAACGGAGCTGGCGTCTTATTTATACAACAATATTTACCACTTACCGTAAATGTTGTATATTTGATAACAATGTTGATGCATATAATAAAAATATCCTTAAACTTCATATAAAGAATACAAAAAAGAATGGATATTTTGATACAAGGAAGCATGCCAATAGATACACTGGAGCAGTAAGTGCAAGATAAACAAATCAGCTCAGAACTCATTTACCGTGGCGTGGATAGTATTGTCATACTCTTCACACTATTCGTAACGTTCCTTTATACCGATAATTATTATCCTGAAGGCTATCTTATTGCTGGCTTGGTAGGGATGATTTTATTTAGCTTCACAGCACGCTTCACTGACATCTACTCTTCATGGACTGCTCGTCCCTTTAAAGAAGAAGTGTTACATACTGTATCGACATGGTTAATGGCCTATTTCACACTGATTTTCTTTGCCTTTATGACAAAGACCAGTGGTCACTTTTCACGGGTAGCTTTTCTTTCTTGGTTTGTTTTCACTCCTTTTCTACTGATTCTAGCTAGATATGCACTTCGGCGAATATTCTCCCACTTAAAGGTTCTAGGTCTCAACAACAAAACAATAGTGATTGTAGGCATGACGGATCATGGGCTGCGTTTTGCAAGAGAGTTAGAAGCCAACCCCGACTTTGGTTATCAGGTGGCTGGTTTCTATGGTGACAATAAAAGCCTAGCTTCTAAAAAAATACAACAGCATTATCCAGTCCTAGGTGGTTACAACGAGCTGACTGATGCCGCACGAAGCGGAGAATGGGATCAGATTTATCTTGCCCTGCCGATTGAATCAAAAAAACGTATTTCAAACTTGCTTGATCGACTGAGTGATACCGCAACCCCTATCCGAGTACTACCCGATTACTTCACCTCAAATCTATTAAAGAGTAAATATTTGGAGATAGTCAATACTCCTATACTTTCTGTTTACGATTCACCTTTCTCTGCTAACAACGCCTTTATCAAGCGCACCGAAGATATTGTATTTGGTAGCATTATTCTTGCTTTGATCTCACCCATCATGCTCATCATTGCAATAGCAGTTAAGTTCACATCTAAGGGACCTATTTTGTTTAAGCAGAGTAGGTACGGGTTAAAGGGAGAACAGATTAAAGTATGGAAATTCCGTACCATGTCAGTGTGTGAAGATGGCGACAATGTCAAACAAGCCACCAAAAATGATACTCGCATCACTCCTTTGGGTCGCTTCCTTCGTAAAACATCTCTGGATGAACTCCCACAATTCTTTAACGTTCTAACGGGTAATATGTCTATTGTAGGCCCTCGTCCTCATGCAGTACTGCATAATGAGCAATATCGTTCATTGATTCCAGGCTATATGCTTAGACATCTTGTTAAGCCAGGCATTACTGGCTGGGCACAAATTAATGGCTGGCGTGGTGAAACAGACAACTTGTATAAAATGCGTAAGCGTCTAGAATTTGATCTTGAATACATGAGAGAATGGACACTCATCTTAGATATTAAAATCATTATTTTCACAATCTTCCGTGGCTTTACTGATAAGAACGCATATTAATTTAGACCACCTTTAGTTCCGATTTAGTTTTGTTTTAGCTTGAGTTATCAGCTAAGTAGCTTAAGTCTTCACAACCCAGTTCAATACGAGGCATCTGACTTCATTTGCAACTTGACCAGATAACCTTTACCCGCTTTGTTGCTGCATTAACAGTGGTATTTTTCCACTACGGCAATCAAGCCTTTCCGCTGAATATTCCCTTACTAGATAATGTATTGAAAGCTGGCCCTATTGCGGTCAACTATTTCTACTTGCTTTCAGGCTTTATTATGGCGATAGCCTATTATCGACCTAATGGCATTAATGAAAAGCACGCTTTTAACGCTAAATCTTATTGGTGGGCGCGCTTTGCACGTATTTACCCTGTCTACCTGCTGGCATTCCTTTTTATCGCTGTTACAAAACTAAAAGAACCTGATATAGGCACAGCTCTATTTCTTAATGCTAGCCTTCTACAGTCTTGGTTTCCCAACTATGCACTCTCACTAAACTCACCCGGCTGGTCGCTTTCTGTAGAAGCCTTTTTCTATCTCTGCTTCCCATTTTTGCTCGCATTGATTTACCGAACAGGTATTAAGAAAATAACGTTGATTGGCTTAGCACTTTGGCTCTCTACGCAGGTTTTTCATACGTTTTTATTAAATAGTGATGCTTATCAAGCCAAGAACTCACTACACAGCTTTATTTATTACAACCCTCTTATGCATATCAATGCCTTTATCCTAGGTATCATTGTCGGTGTAGTATTTAAAAGCCCGTCTAAAACAATAGAAACATTAGGCAAACACAGCACACTAGGAATGATT
>JAZGES010000216.1:0-3478 GCA_036478935.1 Thiotrichaceae bacterium | reverse complement strand
TATTTATCACTTATACCAGCAACAGATATTGCTGATCATTTAATGGGGTTTATACCGATGCAGGACTTCCTACAATTTAAGTCTTTTATTGCTCAGGATGTTTTAACTGTTTTTTACATCGCTATGGCCATTATGCTTCCCGTTGTTTGCTGGGTTTGGCTATCGTGGATGATTCGACGTTATGCTGTATTAATCCGTTTTTATAAAACATCTAAGCATTCGCTGCTTATTGCTTTTTTTACATGGATTGTTCGCAAGGTAAACTTTTTCAAAAATAAAGTGGATCAAGAACTCTCGTGGTCATCTCTTAGCCCAACTCAAAAGTTAAAATTCATTGGAGTATTCTTATTCATTGTTTTCTTTGCAGAACTCTTTTTACGCTTAATGTTTGAATATTTGATTGCCTATATGCAAATGCATGAGTGGATGAATCCAGCGAAGAAGGACGTTTGAGGCAACTATCCAATAAATCTGTCTACCGTATCAACACTAGGCACCCTACATAATTCACGTCGACCAAATATAGCGTATCTATTTCTAGCGAATAATCTATAGAAGTAATCTCGAATCGGTCTAGGCATTATCCTAAAGATACCGAATAGAAACCAAAAGCCACTAAGATCCCTTGCTATCACTAATGCGGCATCGGTACGCTCATAACAACGCCCATTTTTGATTAATAGGAAAGTATCAAATCCAACCTTGGGTACATTGTGCTTTCGTATTAATTCTTGCGCAATTTCACTCTGCATCGGTGTAAAAGAGAAACGACCTTCAGGGTCTCTTTTAATAATGAAGTTTACCGCTCCATTACAGAAGTTACAGACCCCATCGAAGATTATAATATAGCGGTTATCCATTTTTTCTCATTAGTTCTAACACTCATTAAATCTCTATATTTTTTACCTAATAAGGCAGAACCTTATTCAGCAGACCCTGCAGCTAATCAAACGCATCAATCTGTCGCTGTGTAAGACGCTCAAATGTCGTATCTAGGAAGTACAAAATACTATCAGCAACAGGCGCAAGTTGTTTGTCTAGGTAGTGTTGATAATCAGGTCGTGACTGGTGGGTATTGATAGCATCATGAATAGGTTCCGGCCCATTCAAGGTAATAACATATTGAATTTTCCTTCCCGGATTCTTCATCTTCTTCGCCGCTTTCACTTGTGGTGGTTGGGTGCTTGTATAGCTCTCTAATGGTCGACGCAGACGTTTGCTGTAAGTGAGCTTGTTATCTAGTTTTCCGCTATGTAGTTGATCGTAAGTCTCATTCACAAATTCTTTATAAGCTTCACCATTAAAGATTCGACGATAAAGTTCTTGTTGGAATTCTCGTGCTAAAGGCGTCCAGTCTGACCGGACACTTTCAAGTCCTTTAAAAACCATTTGTTGCTTACCTTTTTTGTTTACAACTCCTGCATAACGCTTTTTGCTGCCCTTTTCTGCACCGCGAATAGTGGGCATTAGAAACTTTAGATAGTGAGTTTCAAATTCAATTTCTAAATGAGAAGTTAGTTGATATTGCTCCTTTAAATGCGCATCCCACCACGCATTCAATATACCTTGAAGACGAATGCCTATTTTCTTACATTGCGCTTCATCAACGCCTTCACCCAACAAAACAAACACCGAGTCTGTATCGCCATAAATTACGTTATAGCCATCCTTCTCTATAATATCGCGACTAGTCTGGATGATCTCATGACCTCTTAGCGTAATACTACTAGCCAATTGTGGATTGAAAAATCTACACCCAAATGAACCCAATACACCATAGAATGAATTCATTATGATTTTAATGGCTTGTGACATCGGCTTATTCTTGTCTAGCTTGGCTTGATCACGCTGCTGCCATAGGCTGGTTACTATATCTGGCAGGATGTGTTGATTTCTGGAAAAATTAGCTTCAAGGAATCCGGGTATACTGTTTTTTTCTTGCTGACCGATAGCCAAGCCCATTGGATCAATCTTAAAGGTGCGAATAATACTGGGGTATAGGCTTTTAAAATCCAGCACTAATACGTTTTCATAAAGCCCGGGTTGAGATTCCATCACAAAACCACCCGGGCTGTGTTTAGGGTTTTTACTGCTACCGACATCCGGAGCTACATAACCTTGACGGTGCAGCCTTGGCAAATATAGATTATCAAAAGCTGCCGCTGAACCACCCTGCCTGTCTATGGCTAACCCTGTCATTTGCGCCCGTTGTATCGAGAAGTCAAACAGGTCCGTTTTAGCAAATATTTCTGCTACCAAACGGCAGTCTTCAAGGTTGTAGGCGGCTAACTCTTCGGGATTTTCATAGTACTGCCGATGTATTTCCTTTAGTTTTTCTTCACCTGTCTCATGAGTGATTAACTTATCTTTGCCTAATAACTCTTTTGCCACAGCCCCTAAAGCAAAACTTTCGAAAGACCAAAAAGCCCCACGCAAACAGCTTATTCCATCCAATACGATACGCCCGGGGATTCGTGCTATATGCATATGACCACTTTGCTGAGGTGCTAGCACCGTTGCATTCTCAGTGCCACGACCTAGCTCAAAGGGTATGCATAATTGTTTACATTTCCAGGCTAGAAAATCTAGATCAAAAGCAATCACATTCCAGCCAATAATGGCATCCGGATCATAATGTTTGATCCATGTGAAAAACTGCTGTAGTGCTTCACGCTCGCTGCGGCACCAAATGATAGGCAATGATGACTGCACATGATCAGGGCGGCTCTTAACCATAAAGACCTGTTCAGAATCTGCTGTAGTTACTGCGATTGAAAATAGTTTGCCGCGTAAATCTTCAGTCTCAATATCCACAGATGCCCAACGTAAAGTTGGGTTGTAGTCTGATGCTTTTAAGACAGGGTTTATATATTCCGCATAGCCGTTTCGCTGTACAGGTTGCCCATGAATAGACACGCTTGCTGTAATAAACCGTTCCATCAAGTAGCGGTCAGCTGGTTTTATCTCGGATTCTAATAATTGAGCCTTATCGTGGCTGAGATGATTACGAAGCGCAGTAAGATCGCGTTGTTGCCGAAAATACAGACCATCAACCGATTCATGATCCAAGGTTTGCAGCTTGAGTGGCTTTCTTTCTACATTGGCAGGCGGCTTTATTGAACTATTCTTATGGATAAAACAAACAGCTTTTTGATTTTCGATTACAACCCGTACCGGCTCACCATCTGTACTAAACCAGTAATCAAGCTCTACCCCGTAATTTGTATCACGCCACTGACGGGTTAGAAGAAATGCTTGGCTGGGTTTAGCAGGGTTCATGTGGCTTTTAAATTAGTGAGCTGTTATTGCTTTGATAACTATTGTTTTGATAACTATTGCTTAGACAACTTGTCAACCCAAAGCGCCGTACTAGCCGCCACACTCACAGGCATAGCAAAGAAATTCACTATTGGAATCATTGTCATCATCATGACCCCAGAACCGAAGCCAAGTGATAAAAACCGATTGCGCTTTAGTA
>JAZGES010000215.1:0-12380 GCA_036478935.1 Thiotrichaceae bacterium | reverse complement strand
GTAAATTCCCACTATTGTCCAGCTAAGGGGTTAGGATAATGCGTAACCTTATAATAAAAATTATGCAGACCGGAGGAGCAAAAATCTATTCGGTCTTGCTGGGCATTATCACGTTGTCAATTACTGCGCGTTGGTTAGGTCCCGAAGGTCGCGGGATTGTCGCCTCTGTGATCACATGGGTTAATATTTTCACCGAGCTTGCTGCGGTTAGTTTGGGCTCTGTGCTTATCTTTAAGGCAACTAAAGATCGTGATGAGAAGTGGATCCCTAAAATGTTGGGTACCTTATTGGGTCATACTTTAATAGTTACTTTGCTTAGTTGGAGCTTAATTGCACTGCTTTATATGGCTGGGCATTACTGGGGTTTACCCAATGTGCTGGGCGAGATTCCAGCTATTGCATTGCTGGTGGGGTTCATTATTTTACCACTAGGTTTATGGGATGTTTATTCAAGAGATCTGCTGAATATAGAAGACCGCTTGGGTGTCTATAATAAATTTCAAATTGTGGGAAGTACTGCAAACAGTCTATCCATTGTTGTCTTAGTGGTGGTTTCAGGCTTTGGTGTATTGGGAGTGCTTTTCTCAAAAATAATCTGGCAGTCCATTATTGCCATAGGTGGCATTAGGGATTTAATAAGCCATACCTCTACAAAGATTACTTATAGCTATGAAACATACAAAGACTTGCTTAAAAACGGTCTGAAAATGCACTTGGGCACGATAGGTGCCATCATGACCACCAGTATAGATATTATTATGGTGAATGCTTATCTTGGTAATGAGCAGACGGGAATCTATCAATTGGCAGTACAGATGAGCCAGCTGATGCTTATTGTTTCTTACTCGGCTAATACCGTGCTTCAAGGAGAACTGACTCGCAAAGGTGTGCATGGAGTCTGGTCATATCAAAAGAAGATTTTAGGGCTGACGCTGGCATTTATTATTGCCTCTGCCATCTTTATGGGTTTTACCGCAAAGTGGTGGTTAATTGTCTTGGCTGGCGAGGAGTTTAGGGGGGCAATTATTATCTTCCAATTGCTTCTAATTACCATTGTGGTTAATACGATTACCACAGTTATGAGTGTGCAGTGGATTGGTCGCGGCTGGTTCTTGCTGAACTCGGGTATCACGCTTTTCAAAGGCGTGATGAATATTGGTCTGAATGCGCTACTAATCCCAAAATACGGCATCTTAGGTGCAGTTTATGCAACGATAGCAGTGATTACCTTTTCACTGTGTATCAATATAGCTATGTTCATTTACTGTGAACTAGATGCTCGGCGGCATAATAAACAGCAAG
This sequence comes from Thiotrichaceae bacterium, assembly GCA_036478935.1. Classification (GTDB taxonomy): domain Bacteria; phylum Pseudomonadota; class Gammaproteobacteria; order Thiotrichales; family Thiotrichaceae; genus HyVt-477. The sequence continues at coordinate 11,078 of JAZGES010000215.1, read as the reverse complement.
CAGAGACTTGATGGGTATTGGATGAACTTAGATGAATAAAGAACAAAAAATACAGGTTGGCATTTTAGTAGATAGTGTCAATGTACAAGCTTGGGTTTATCAATCTATTGAACATATTTTGACGCTTGATGGCGTTAAAATTTGTTGCGTTATGGTTGATCCATCACAGCCCAGCACACTGCCTTTCAAGTCTATGCAGCAGCGATTGAGTCGGCTACTTGGGAAATTGTTTGATGGTGATATAAGTGGCCCTGATTATCGTCAACGTAAAACAATAACCAGCCTTCTTGGTGTGCCCCGTTATACCCTTGACGATGAAGTCAGGGTCTCTGTTGTAAATGATCATAAGGCTGATGTCTTGATCAAATATACAAATCATGAGCTGGTCAATGACAATGCTCTGGATTTAAAATATGGTGTTTGGGATCACTTGTTCAATGCAGGCGTAACCCACCGAGCGGGCTACGAAGGTTTTTGGGAAACTTTGTTGTCTCAGCCTGAGGTGGGCTCAAGCTTAAGAGCTAGTTATGTTCCGTTAAGAGACCAACAGTCGGTAGAATTAATACGATCCTATTCTTGTACTCAGGAAGCCTCTATTTACGGAACGAATAACGGTAATTATTGGAAAAGTAGCTCATTTGCTGCACGCATGTTAAAGAGAATGGTGGCTGGGGGTGATGGTTTTTTTAGCCAACTTAGTTCTCAACTTGATTCCCAGCAGGAGCTTTCAGTAGGGTATGAACACTCGGCCCCAAGTAATTTTCAATATGCCACATTGTTAGCTAAAAAAGTCTTCGCTAAGATTAAGAAAAAAATAAAGTATAAGCAGTACTTTGAACAATGGTTTTTACTCTATAACTTAAATCCAGAAACTTCGAATGATATGTCTAGCTTCATCAAGCTACTACCGCCTAAAGAAGTCTTCTGGGCAGACCCCCATGTCATTTTTGAAAATAATAAATACTATATCTTTATCGAAGAGTTACCCTTTGCTACGGATAAAGGCTATTTGTCCGTAATAGAAATGGATCTAGATGGGCAATATACTCAGCCTGAAAAAATACTGGAAAAAGATTATCACTTATCTTATCCCAATGTATTCAAATACAAAGATGAGTATTACATGATTCCAGAGACCTTTGATAACTCGACTATTGAGCTGTATCGATGTGTTGGGTTCCCCAGTCAATGGGAGTTTGTGATGAACTTGATGGAAGGAATGCAAGCTGCGGATACTACGTTACATTTCCATGATAATAAATGGTGGTTATTTACCAGTATTATGGAGAATAAAGGAGCCTCCCCTCATGATGAACTGTTTCTGTTTTATACCGATGGTGATTTCTTAACGACGCAATGGACACCTCACCCATTAAATCCTATTGTCTCCGATGTTAAAACAGCAAGGCCTGCAGGTAAGATATATACAGAGCATGGCAAGATCTATAGGCCTTCACAAAACTGTTCACATCATTATGGCTATGGCGTTAACTTGAACGAAATAATGGTCTTGAATGAAACAGAGTATCAAGAAAAAATAGTGGTTAGTATTGAGCCGGACTGGGACAAAGACGTAATAGCTACTCATTCCTATAGTAAGGTAAAGGACTTAGTGGTGATGGATGGAATTATTCTGAGGAAAAACTAGAGATACCTAGGTCAATTCTAATTGCACTTAATAAATATTTTTCAACTGCCTAAGTCCTAATCTTTAATTTCAATGAGTGTCAGCAATGTATTTTGTAATATGCCACTATTATCATCACTCACCATAAAAAACTGATTGCCTTGGTACTGGCTTAGTCCCTCATAGTTATCAACCATCCACCCTTTATCACTATCAAAAATAGCGAGATCCTCGACAGGGCATGGCGAGTAAGGTTGGCATTCAGCCAGCTTGATTCTGCGTACCCCAATAACCAATCGACCCAAAGGGTTAGGCCATGATCGCTCTAATAGAATAATACTGCCATCTGGCGCTACATCAATTCCAGTTACGGCACTGTCTTGATTGGGGAGTGACATAAACTGCCAGCGCATTCCTTTAAGCTCAGGATTTAAAGCATAGAGGATACGTCTTTGTTTGGCTTCTTTTTCCATGAACAGTTCGGTAGCAACAATGACACCATATTGAGGATGAACCAAAATGCTCTCTAAGCTACTGTTACGTTGATGATAATCTTCTTTTCGCTGTAACTTGCTGGGTAGTGCTAAGTCATAAAGCCATTTGCCATCTACTGTATAGGCAGCTACCCGCGTATCGTGCTCAAAAGAAATAAGTAACGTTGAATCATCGGGTAGACCATTGTTTGCCTTGATGATGGCTAAGCCTTCAGCATCCTTCCGAGTTGAGTCTGCTAGTGGCTTATTTTCCTCATTTAACAAAGGTACGGCAGAGATGGGCTTTATTTGAGTTAGAAACCCATTATCTACTTTAACCTTAAAACGAAATAAAAAACCATCGTCTGAGATGGCGTATAAGGTAGCTGAATCAGCTTCCCAAGCAAGACCTGAAAGCTTCCCGATAGCAATACCATCTATTTTTTGTGATTTAAGATTTAAGGTGCCGAGGTGTTTTATCCTCATATACTCTGCTCCCCTTGTAAAATCAGGGGATAAAGAAAAGGGGCTAATATCTGCAACAAAGTGATTTATTGCTATGAGGCTTAAAGAGAGTAATGCTATGCCAACAGCTAATGAGTATTGCATGTTAATCCTGAGCTTATTGTCTCTACGTAGCGGTTAACTAAGGAATCTAGGTCAAACTTCATTTTTTGTTATTCAACGCTCATGGCTAAGCGAAACCCTGAATGATAGTCTTGATGCCACTTTTGTTGGTCGGCGCGGTTGGATAAGCGAGTATCCCAAGGATCGTTGAACCAAGAGCTACCTCGCAGAACAAGGTTTCTGTCATCGACCTTTTCATCAATACATTTATTTTCATCTCCAGTATATTGTGCATCATAAGCTGAGCAAGTCCACTCCCAGACATTCCCTAGCACATCATACAATCCCCATGCATTGGGCGGATAGGAGCCTACCGGTTTCAGCTGATCTTTGTCACTCCAACTTCCGGAGCAACCATCACAATTGGCTTGATCCTGCCATTGAGGATGTCCCCATGGATGCTGAGATGATGTTCCCGCTCGTGCCATATATTCCCATTCTGCTTCAGTAGGTAAGTGGTAGTTTTTACCCGTAGTTTTCTTCAACCATTGAGTGTAGACAACAGCTCCTTGCCATGAAATTTCCACTACGGGGTAATTTTCATATCCTGTCTCCACACTATACTGCCCGTCTTTATAGATAATATGACTATCTTGGTCTTCACTTTTTATCTCTAATAAGGGTTGCTGATCTTGTGCTCTTTTATGCGTACCGATAGCATTTAAAAAAGGTATAACTTGGAGATTAGTCACTTCGAAAATTCCAATCGAGAAGGGAGCAATATGGATTTTATGAATACGCTCGTCATCTTCACAATTAACATTATGTTCAAGACAGCCCATAGCGACTAGGCCTCCGGGTAGAGAAATCATTTTAGGTTCAAACGAGTAGGGTGTGAGTGGAAGAGTATGTTTTACTGTGCTGGTATCTATGGGGAGTGCGGACGTGGTTCTGTTTAGTAATGTCGTTACATAAAGCAATGTAAGGATAAAGACGATAATCATTGTACCCGTCTTAAAGCGTGACTGTGTTATAAGACGATCCATGTCATTAAAAACCATTACGAGGGAGAGTTGTACCTAGTGGAGTATAGTCAATAGAAAGGGAGAAGTGAGTAAATTATTGAAATTGCTATATTTTTAATCATTCACCTATGTAAACAAATCCATATCCTTTAGATGATGAGAATATTCTATAATGTTATCTGACCGAGAATTAGAATGAAAAATAAACAATGGTATGTTTATATGCTGCGTTGTTCTGATAGCAGTTTATATACAGGGATAACAACAGATGTGCAGCGTCGTGTGGAAGAACATAATGGGTTGGATGATTTGAGTGCGCTAGGTGCGCGTTATACAAGAGCGAGGCGACCTGTGGAGCTGGTGTATCAAGAAAGTGCTGAATCACGCTCTGAAGCAAGTAAGCGAGAGTATGTGATTAAGAAAATGAAAAAACAACAGAAAGAGAGTTTACTCAATGTTTGATCCCAATAACCCTTGTCTTTTTTGTCACCCTAAAGATGATGAGATTCTTGAAGAAACGAGCCATGCGCTGTTAATTCAAGATAGCTTTCCCGTAAGCTCTGGTCATTGCCTTATTGTCCCAAAGCGTCATATAGCTACTTATTTTGAAGCGACAGAAGAAGAAAACCGAGATTTTTATCTTCTTATGAATAGGGCGAAAAAAAGAATAGAAAAAGAATTTCAGCCAGATGGCTATAACATTGGGTCTAACAATGGTCTAGCAGCGGGGCAAAGCGTATTTCATTTGCACATTCATATTATCCCTCGTTATGAAGGTGATGTGGAAAATCCAAAAGGAGGGGTTCGTTGGGTAGTTCCCAAAAATGCTACTTATTCTTTAGCCAATAAAAAAGGCTAAACGAGGAAAGAACGGCTCAACGCAGATATTGATCAAATAGAAGTACAAAAAAAGCCCGCCAAGGGGTAAATAGGCGGGCTAGAGTGTGAAGACAGAATCTGTCTTCACATATCCTCCTAACGGCTAGGGGATTCTTTGAAAAGCGCTCTCTGTAGCGGTTCTACAGTTAATATGCTCCAAAGAATAAACTTATGTCAACAAGAGGAAATATACGCTTATATAACGATATTCTAATTTTGGTGATATTTTACACTGCTTATTTAAGCAATCGCTGTTGGGTAGGATCCTAATATTCTTAATAAATCAGTATGTTGTTCTAATTCTTCCAGTGCTTGTTTGACCTTTCTATCTTCAATGTGGCCATTAATATCAAGGAAGAAAATATAGTCCCAGTTATTATTTTTGGAGGGCCGAGACTCAATCCGACTCATGTCGAGTCCATGCTCTGCTAAAGGTTTAAGCAAGTTAAACAAGGAGCCTGGTTCATTTTTAGCAGAAAGCATCAGTGATGTTTTGTCAGCACCGCTAGGTGGAATCGTCTGATTGCCAATAATCATAAAGCGAGTCGTGTTATTGGCTAAGTCCTCAATATTTCTTTGATGAATAGTGAGCTTGTAGATTTCTGCGGCAGCAGTGCCAGCAATAGCGGCTGAATCAGGTTCTTTGCTGGCCATGCGAGCGGCTTCAGCATTGCTTGATACCGGTATTTGTTCAGCATTCGGAAGATGTTGTACTAGCCAGTGTTTACATTGAGCTAGTGACTGCTGATGTGAATAAATACGTTTAGTCGTTTGCCATTCAGGATTAAGCGACATGAGGTTTTGATGAATAGGGAGATGAACCTCGCCACAGATATTTAAGGGTGAGTTAATAAACATATCTAGCGTATGTGTTACTACACCACCGGTAGAGTTTTCAATAGGAATCACGCCATAGTGAGCGCGACCGGTATTCACTTCATGGAAAACTTGAGCAATGGATTCTTGCGGCAAGGTGTTTACCCACTCGCCGAAGTGTTTATTAACAGCGCTTTGTGTAAACGTACCTTCAGGCCCAAGGTAGGCAACCTGCAAGCACTCTTCAAGTGCCAGACACGAAGAGATGATGTCGCGGTAAATCTTGGTGATTTGCTTGCTTTTTAAAGGCCCCAGGTTCTCTTCCATCATTCGGGTAAGAATTTGTGCTTCTCGCTCAGGGCGATAGAAGCAAAGTTTCTCGCCTTCTTGTAGCGTAGCTTTTTTGGCAACGGCGACGGCTTCTGCACACTTGGCGCGTTCATTGAGTAGTAGCAACATCTCAGAGTCTATTGCATCAATGCGATTGCGGAGGTCTAGTAGTGATTCAGCCATTGTGTTTTCCTAATTCTTCCAAGCTATCTGCTGCAACTTCACTGATTTCATCATCACCATGCGTTTTAATATATTGCTCTAAAATAGGAATGGCTTCCTTGCTTTGCGTAAGGCCTAGATAATGTAAAGCATCAGTACGGATTCTTGAATCATCATGTTGGGTCAATTCAGCAAAAGTAGGAATTAGTTGTTGAAGCATATCGGTACCGGCAAATTCTTCCATAATGACACCAATACCGATGCGAGTGCTGAGGACAGTTGCAGAGTCACCTAGTAATTCAACAATAGCAGAGATAGATTTGGGTTCTTTATTAATGTGTTCAATCGCTTTTTCAACTTGTGCTTCAGATAGCCAATAGTCGAACTCTCCTGCTAGGGATGAATCTTTCATCGCCCACTCAATACGCTGTCTCAATGCCTTAATATCTTGAGCGCCGCTCAGCTCATATTTGCCTATACGTACCCATGGCACAGAGCGTACACCGTATTCTTGGGCATCCTCTGGATGTTGCTCTAGGTTTACAATATTAAGTCGACCTATCTCACCTGTTTTAATGAGTTCAGCGAGGTGCTTGAGGATAGCAGGACAATGTGGGCAGTGTGTGCCCAGTAGCATGATGACATCCGGTGGAGTACTTTTATCCATTATTTTTTGATATTGGCTAGGCGGTTGCCATTAAACGTCAAGACAAGGTCTTTACGTTCTCTTTCTTTACCTGCTTTACTGATATAAAAAACGTAGTCCCAGCGGTTTGTTTGAAAGTTATCCTGTAGCAAAGGGGTGCCTAGTAATGATTTGACCTCCGCTTTACTCATGCCTTGTTTTAATTTGCTCACAGCCTCTGGAGCTACGGAGTTGCCTTGCTGGATTTCTAGTTTGTAGCTGGTACAGCTAGTCGTACCCACAAGTAAAATTAGTAACAAAAGAGTACGTATTTTTTTTATTGCTTTCATTAGTGATATCGGTGATTAGAATGGGAAAGAACGGAGATAATAAACTAGTTAGAGCCTAGAAACTAGGCTGCCCATAGTTTTTGATATGATTTTGGTATGGCTTAGCGATAGCTCTTAGTATGGCTTTGACCAAGATAAATATATTTAGTGCTTTAGAAACGCATGAATAAAGAGTATTATATCGCGCTCTATAAAAAATTGAACAAGAGTTACCTAGAATGCCAAGTGTAAAGATAAGAGATAACGAGCCATTTGAAATTGCATTACGTCGCTTCAAGCGCGCATGTGAAAAGGCTGGTGTTGTTGCTGAAGCAAGAGCCCGTGAGTTTTACGAGAAGCCTACATCGGTTCGTAAAAGAGAACGTGCAGCTGCGGTTAAACGCAACTATAAAAAAGTACAACGTGAATTAAACCGCCGCGTTCGTATGTACTAAATACTTTTCTCCAGCTTCAAACCTGACGCTGATTAAGAAAGTAGTACAAAAGTAGAATTAAAGTAAGAAGTCACTATGAGTGCATCGCTAAAAGAGCGCATTGTTGCTGATATGAAATCAGCTATGCGTGATAAAGATAAAGATCGTTTGCAAACTATTCGCCTAGTTCTATCTGCTATTAAGCAGCAAGAAGTCGATACACGCGAAGAAACTGATGATGCGAGTGTGTCCATAATATTGGATAAACTGGTCAAGCAAAGACGTGACTCAATCAAGCAATTTGATGATGCAGGTCGTACTGATCTTGCTGATATAGAAAGAAGTGAAGTAGTCGTCATTCAAGAATACCTTCCTCAGCAACTTAATGATGCTGAAATCAATGATTTGATTACAGAGGCACTTGAGGAAACAGGTGCATCATCCATGAAGGATATGGGTAAAGTCATGGCTTTTCTTAAGCCTAAAGCACAGGGTCGTGTGGATATGGGTAAAGTCAGCGGTTTAATTAAGTCACGGTTTTAGTCTATTTGGGTTTGGGCGGACTTGGTAGGATTGCCTCCAAAGACTACCAAATCATATATTCTTTAAGAAGCTAATTCATAATCTGTAACTGCTGAAGTAGCCCACCGTTATTATTTTGTTTTTAACTGATGAATGTTAAAGACAGCCCGAGCAAACAACGTAAAATAAATCCATTCTTCCCCCCCCCTAATTTGGATAAATAATCTGTGTCAGAACTCAAAAATGATCGTTTCTTAAGAGCTTTACTTAAAGAGCCAGTTGATAAAACACCTGTATGGATAATGCGCCAAGCGGGGCGTTACCTACCTGAATATCGTGCAACTCGTGCTAAAGCCGGCAGTTTTATGGATTTGTGTGAAAATGCAGATCTTGCTTGTGAAGTAACACTGCAACCCTTAGAACGTTATGACCTTGACGCGGCAATATTATTTTCGGACATCTTAACCATTCCAGATGCAATGGGTTTAGGTCTATATTTCTCAGAAGGCGAAGGACCTAAGTTCAAAAGTCCTCTAACAACTGCGGCACAAGTTAAGGCTCTAGGTATCCCAGACCCAGAAGATGAGTTGCGTTATGTGATGAATGCTGTGCGCACTATTCGCCGAGAGCTGGATGGCCGTGTGCCATTAATTGGGTTTTCAGGCAGTCCTTGGACATTATCTACCTATATGGTTGAAGGCAGTTCGAGTAAGGATTTTGCTAAGATAAAGGGCATGATGTATAGCGAGCCTGCGACATTACATATGTTGCTAGAGAAGTTAGCAGAAAGTGTAACGCAGTACTTAAATGCACAAATTCGCGCAGGCGCACAAGCCGTAATGATTTTTGATACTTGGGGTGGAAGCCTTACCCCTGAAACCTACAAAACGTTCTCATTAGATTATATGGCGCGTATTGTTGAGGGTCTCGAGCGTGAAGCGGATGGTCGAAAAGTCCCCGTTGTTCTGTTCACTAAAGGCGGTGCGCAATGGCTTGAAACCATGGCTGATACGGGCTGTGATGCATTAGGCTTGGACTGGACAATCAATATCAGTGAAGCACGCCAACGCGTAGGAGATAGGGTGGCATTACAAGGGAACATGGATCCTAGTGTGCTTTACTCAAATCCAGATGCGATTCGTGCTCAAGTAAAGCAGATCATTGATGATTATGGTGAAGGTTCAGGACACGTATTTAACTTAGGTCACGGTATTCATCAGCATATAGACCCTGATAATGTCAAAGTTCTAGTTGATGCGGTGCATGAGTTTAGTACGAAATAGAGCGTCCTAAAGATTATTCTGTAGAGGACTGCGTAAGCTCTCTGACGCCATCAATAGATAATCGCTTCATCGCCTTCCCCGTAACACTACTAAGAGGTGCGGGGCTACCCATTTCAAACACAATCAACTCAATTTCATAATCATCAGCATAAAAGCGTAATAACGGGTAGGCTTCTTGTTTGCCTCGTAGTCGGAAACTCTGCTCATGAGTCTGAAAAGGGATTTTGTTGTCCTCCAGAAAAAACATCACCTCTTCCGCAGTATTTGCAAACAAATGAAGTGTTGCTGGGGAATGAACCCCTGCTGTTCCATCCATCACAGAACCTACTAGCGCAGGTGAATAAGGATGGAGAAATTCCATAGCTTCAATGGTTACTTGTCGTATTTCTACAAGATGTAGGTTTTCTTTTTCAGTGGCAAGTGTTTGCCGGCGCTGAATAAGAGCATTATGAACTTCTTGATTAGAGGGTTGGCTAGCTTTGTCAGTCAAACACCCCAATCGTTGGGCTGCTTTTTGTTTGGCAAGAAAATAGTCACGATAGCCCTCTTCATAAAGTAAGCGCGCTGCTTCACTCGCAATCAGCTCTCGGTTATGGGTCGTAGTCATAATTTTTGGAGTTAATATTGTTAAAATAACTGTTCAGGTATCTCGAAACGTTCATTATCAATAATGATGGTTCTTGTCTGGACAGGCTGCGTACCATCTCCAGGCGGTGGTTGCATATTCATAGCATCAGTGAGCGATAAATCACTTTCGCTAAGATCAATAGTAGGGTGGGTAGGGTTGTTGACACGCAATATATTGGCATTGTAAGCAAAGTCTCGGGGTACTTTCCCTGGCACCTGTTCTCTAGTCAGAAGTTCGGGAAAGACTTCAAACGACTGCTCATCTGCGATAAACCCGGTTAAGCCATCGATGGATACGTTTAACATGCCTCGAGGTGGTTTAAGAGTCACCTGTGGTACTTCTTTAAGTGCTGTTTTCATGAAGTCTATCCAAGTGGGTAAAGCCAACCCTGTTGCTGTCTCACGTTTCCCCATGGGTTGAATTTGATCAAAGCCCATCCAGACAATAGCTACCTTTTTAGGTGTAAAGCCCGCGAACCATGCATCTTTCTGATCATTAGTTGTTCCAGTCTTTCCAGCGATATCTCGACGATTAAGTGATCGGGTTCTGGCAGCCGTTCCGGAGCGTGCAACAGACTGTAACATGCTAACAATTTGGTAGCGTACATAGGGTTTCATAATGCGTGTAGCAAGTCTGGTGGTGTCGCTTTCAGTTGTACATTCGTCACTTCTGCAAGCAGTATCAGGAGCATAACGAAAAATAGTATCGCCTTCATGGTCGGTGATATGAGTGATAAAATGTGGTTCAACTTTAAACCCACCATTCGCAAAGGTCGAATAAGCACCCGCTAATTGCATTGGGGTTACCGAACCTGTACCTAATGCCATAGTTAGGTCTGCTGGAACTTCATCTTTATTAAACCCAAATTTAGCGACATAGTTTCGAGTATAAGTAATGCCTAGCTCTCGCAGTAGTTGAATAGAGACGAGGTTTCTAGATTTTTTTAATCCATAGCGAAGTCGGGTTGGCCCATAGTTTTCACCGCTATAATTTTGAGGTTTCCATGAACTGCCAGGAATATTAACAGGAGCATCGTTAACAACACTTGCTGGGGAGTAGTTTTTCGCTAAAGCGGAGGAATATACAAAGGGTTTAAAGCTTGATCCGGGTTGGCGTTTAGCTTGAGTAGCTCGATTAAATTTAGTTTGATGGTAATCAAAGCCACCTACCGCAGATAGCACGGCTCCATCGTCGGGGTTCATGGATACGATAGCGCCTGATATCAGCGGTAACGGGGTTAAGCTCCAGCTTTTATCCTCATTCTGACTAACTCGAACAATATCTCCTGTAGCTAAGATGTCACTTACTTTCTTGGGTGATTTCCCTCTACGGTTTTCGTTAATGTATTTTCTTGCCCATTTTAATTTCTTAAGGGGGA
>JAZGES010000214.1:0-3137 GCA_036478935.1 Thiotrichaceae bacterium | reverse complement strand
GCCTGATAAGTTCTTGGTGAGGAGAAGATAGTAAATAGACCCCCTCTGGTTTCTTGATTCCAGCTTTGCAAAAATTCGGTATACATTTGTTCCATCGGCCATGCACGATTTGCACCCACGTAGTATTTAGTGGGAACATCTTTGGTAGAGCGATTACCCGGAGCATAAAGGTGTTGTCCACCTTCGTAGGCGATGAGTTTCAATCCATGCTTACTAACTTCAGCTTGCTGTTTGCCTATCATCTTTCTGACGTTATTTAATGAGTAGGGGTTTTTATCGTCTTTTAATAGCTTGAATACGCTGGGTACGCTGTTAACTCTGGCCTGTACTTTTTGATGAACAAAGAAATAAGGGGCGATAGCGACTGTATCAAAGTTTTTAGGCGTATTGTTGTACTCCATTAGCATTTTAGTGAGCTTAGGGTTTGCACTCCAAGCTCCCATTACTCTGACTACACGATTTGAATTTCCAAAAACTTGTTTCCAAATGCGCATAACTTGAGCCGCACGTGTTACGTAGTATTTGTGTCCGCCATTGTGATCATTACCTAAACCCTGCTGTGCGCCCTTGCTGCGCACATATCTAGCGGCGGTGAAAGTTGGGTTCCATGCTTCGTTGGTATATTCAATGTAGACTTTTAGATTAGGTCTTAGGTGTTGTTTAACATATTGGGCATATCGACGAACCAGATCGTCATTGGCTCGTTCTGGAATATTAAACCAAGCATTACGATTGAGTTTGTTAGCTAAAGCAACCATCACTTGCAAAGGTGCACCACGACGACCTTCTTTACCTGCCCACGTCGCTTCTTGCATATGAGGTAGCTGATTCCAAGAGGTTAATGGGTTGCGAGTAATACCTGACATATTCATAAAACGAATAGTATCGAAGTCTTTCATAAAGCGCAGATAGTCTGGGTTAAATAAAATTTGCTGGTGATGGGTTGCAAAGGCTTGATAGTTACCTCGGCATTGTTGTGCGCTATCGACTCGTTGAAACGGATTATTGGCGCAAATACCACCGGGTATCAGTACTCGTATATTTTTAATGTAATTCTTAGGGTTGCTTTGTCTAATGATTAGTGTGACTTTGAAAAATTTATCGTGTCCAGCTGCGATGTGGATGATGTCTTTCCCCGGCTGACTTGAAATGACTTTAGCATCATCGGTATATTCTATTTTCCCTTGTCCATCGTACAGGACGGTATAGTTTCCATCCGGTAAAGTACCTGCAGGGAGCCAATGGATCAGGTTTGTTCCTGCGTGTCCTCCGTTGAGATTTTTTGGCCATCCATTGCGATCATAACTAATATTGCCACGCGTGAGTTTTGCGTTAGCTTCATCGAAGGGCAATGACATTTTGAACAGATTTACAAAGGGCACACTAGAGTCGACTTGCATGACTTCATTGGTGTTTATGCCAATGGGAAATTTCCCTGCATGTGCAAGATTGGTTATTGTTAGAGATAGAGTCAGGAATATAAAAAGTATGCGTGATGGCATGGTCAATCCTTTGTTTTTAATTTTTAGCAAGCATTTGGTATTTAGTTCCTCTATTTGAAAAGAAGGACTATTAGCTCCCTCCACCTCGCAGGGGGAGGGCTGGGGAGGGGGTGAGAATATTAGTTCTGTAGCTTATTGATTATACTTTTATTATTTAGTTCAGCAAATTTTCAATTTCGGGTAAAAAGAATTCACTAATCAAAATGGGTTTAGCTGCGCCGTAGAATAGAGAGCGTCTTCCGAAAATAGGGTCATCAGGAACCACTTCAACATTTTCCATGGCATGCTGAAACAAAGGGTGTTCAGCAGTGAGTTGGCTCCATTCTATTGGGCTTCTACTAAGTTGTGGATCAGAAAATATCTTTTCACCTAAGGGCTTTTCACCCATAGAGCTTAAACCTTCAAAGCGGTCACTAATAGCTTTTAAGGGAATCAGGCTACGAGCATAAACAACCGGAGTGGTATTACAATAGAGTTGTACTTCTCGATCAATAAGTGGGTCGTTATCACTAAGCTCTAGCAATAAGGCTTCATGGGGTTTAGCGGTTCGTTGGGTTTGGTTTATTAGACGAACTGAGAAGTTATTACAAGCGTTGCGAAGCTTTGCTGTGAGCGAACCAGTGTCGATTAACCAGCTGTGTAGCTTGGCTGGAATGCTGTTTTGGTTTTCAGGAGTGAGTGGTTTCCAGATGCTATGACTCACTGTTTGGCTGCTCTTGCTTTGCTTCAGGGGCTTCTTCCACTTTCTCCGCTTCCTCCATAAAAGACTCTACAAGTTTTTCCTCGTCCTCTACCTCATTCTCTTCTATAGGCTCAGTTCCCGATTCTGGATGGGCTTTAAAATCCAGTTCTGGATAGAGTTTGTCAATATCTTGAATATCAGCAAGAGGTGGCATTTCATCAAGATTCTTCAAGTTAAAGTAATCTAGAAACTGTCGCGTGGTGCCTAACATGGCAGGTCGACCAGGGACTTCTTTATGGCCTACTATTCTAATCCATTCGCGTTCTTGCAAAGTTTTAACAATATTTGAGCTAACCGCCACACCACGAATTTCTTCAATTTCAGCACGGGTGATAGGTTGTCTGTAAACGATTAAAGCCAAGGTTTCTAATAAAGCACGTGAATAATTTTTTGGGCGCTCTTCCCAGTGACGAGTCACCCACTTTTTGTATTCTTCGCGCGTGGTGTAACGGTAGCCTGATGCTGTTTCCTTGAGTTCAAAGCCGCGGTTTCGGGTTTCGATATCTAAAGCATTTAATGCAGATTTTATATCATTACGATTGACGACATCTTCAGGCTGAAAGTAGAGAACGAGTTTGTCTAGTGGGAGAGGAGCGTCAGCAGTGAGTAAAATAGCATCTAGTGTATTTTTTAATTGTTCAGCTTCCATAATGACTCTGACTACTCTTCTTCAACAGCTTGCTGTGCTGCTTGTATATAAATAGGGGCATAAGGTTTAGATTGTACTATATCGGCTAGTTTTTCTTTCAATAGCTCTAAGATGGCAACCAGAGTGACGACAACGCCCATGCGACCTTCTTCGGGGGTAAACAAGCTACTGAACTCGGTAAATGAATCAGATTTCAGTGTTGCTAGTACATTACTCATACGTTCGCGTACAGACAACGACTCAC
>JAZGES010000213.1:0-4599 GCA_036478935.1 Thiotrichaceae bacterium | reverse complement strand
CTGATTATATTGCCACTATTTTTAATCTTAATGGGTTTGTTTATTTGGTATAAAAGAAAGAAAGCCTAGTTCCTCAAAGAGGGGGATTACTCTGTAGGGTGCATTACGCACCCTACATTAACAATTTATATTTATCTGATTTTTGCCTCAAGGCAGGTGAGTATCACCCAAGGATTTTACAACTTGTTTTCTCCAGTCCTTCCACTAAAGCACATCATCAAGTTTATCTAATATATTACTCCAACCTCCTTCATGATTCGACCTGCTCTCCTCATCTGGAAATCTAACATGGGTAAGTTCAACTTGTGTTTGGTTATTAGCTAGCTCAACAAAAGTAAGAGTTACAGTACTGTTATCAGCTGTAAACGGTGACACCCATGTAAATACCAGTTTATCAGGGCGCTTAATTTCAAGGTACTTTCCTGTATGCGGAATTTTGTTATCACCTACCTGCATTATTATTGTGAAGTTACCTCCTTCACGAGCATCCGTTTCAGTTTCTGGGCTGGGCATTCCCGGCATGGGCATAATAAATTGCGCAAGCATTTTTGGATCAAGCCATGCATCAAATACTGTTTCGATGTGTGAATGTATGGTTTTGTTTACTGTTACTGTGAGGTCACTCATTTTTATCGTCTCCGTTGTTTATAATTTCTTCTAGTTTGTCTAGGCGTAGCTCCCAAATTGATTTAAGTTCTTTTAACCACTGATTAATAATTTCTACCTGATTCAGATTTGCTTCAATCCAGTGAGTCCTGCCTATTTTCTTCCGTGTTACTAATCCTTCTTTTTCAAGAACCTTTATATGTTTGGATATGGCATTTAATGACATGTCGTAATAGTCCGCTAAATCAGTTACGCGGCTGCTGCCTTGCTGGCATAGCTGTGTTAAAAGTGAACGACGTGTTGTGTCACTTATTGCTTTTAATAATCCTGAGAGGACTTTGTCATTATGATATTCAACCATATGGTTTAGTATAGAGTTGAAATACAGAAAGTCAACCAAAAGGTTGAGCATTTACAAATGAGATTTGTTATGCTGTTTTTGATGTAAAAAATGTTTAAAGGGAATGGAACTGTGGCAAAACAAGTATCTAGTCGATTACTGCTAAATAGCTTGCTGTTAATGATTGCAGCTGTGCTGATCTATTTTATTTGGTATCAACCCAAGCAGCAGATTAAAAACCTAAGTGCTTCAAAGTCATTATTTTCCATTGCAGCTTATCAAGCGGATGCTATCCAAATACAACGCGATAAAAAGACAAATATTGTGTTGAGAAAGAACAATGATAAATGGATGCTTGTTGAACCGGGTTTAGCTCCTCTTAGTGCAGATAGAATAAAGCATCTACTGACCATCTTGAATGAGCCAGTGGTTGCGACTTACGATCCTAAAGGAAAAGATTTAAGCCAGTTTGGTTTAGCTCCTGCAAAAATAAAATTAACGATATCTACTACCGATCAGTCAGAAGAAGCAACCTTTGGATCAACCAATCCTGTTACGCTAAATCGCTATATACTAAAAGATAATTCAATTTTCACCATTAATGAAATTGTCTACGGTGTGCTAGGTACTAGCGTTACCCAGCTTTTGGCACATCATGTATTACCTGACCATCTTGAAATAGTTGATGTGGTAGCACCTGAATTATTGGCTGAAATACCCACTAATTTTTGGCAGAAAGTTGAAGCGCAAGATATTGCAGATTATAGCGGTGATGAAACTATTATTGGAAAAGTGAAACTAACTATTCAGGACACTACAAATAATAAGGACTCGAATCAAAATATTGATTTTGATATTTTTTCAGTTGAACCTTCATTTGTTATTGGAAGACCAGATTTGCGGGTTAAATATATTTTTGATCAGCATGTTCTAAATAGAGTGCCCTAATGAACAGGTGAAAAGCAACGAATAAGGAATCTAGATAGAGTAAAAAAGAATGGAGCAAGCACTAACACAACCTATACTCCGCACAGATATAAGCGGAATGCCTTTGGAATGGATTCATTACCAGTTGGCAGTTAAGTTATACCACACCAATCAGGTGGCTTATAGCTGTGGTAGTCCTATGCTGACTCTTCATGGTGGCATTAATGCCCAAACGGGCAAACAAAGTGTGATCGAGGTTTCATCTATTATTGCAACTCATGGCTCTCATCAGAAGCTTCATGAAGGTTTCATACCCGCTTTGAATAACCCCACATTGTTCCGTAGAGATGCTAACTTATGTCTCTACTGTGGTGGTCACTTTAATGATCATCAGTTATCTCGTGATCATGTGGTTCCTGTTGTAAAAGGTGGGAAGAACGTATGGACTAATGTGGTAGCTGCTTGTAAACGATGTAACAATCTTAAAGGTGGAAGAACACCAGAAGAAGCTCGAATGAGCTTAATCGCGGTTCCTTTTCAACCTACTTACGCGGAGTATATATTCCTCAAAGGGAAGCATATTTTGGCTGATCAGATGGATTTCTTGAGTGCGCACTTTCCGCGTACTAGTCCTTTTTTGAAAGGAAAGCCTAGTAGTAGCCTGCGTTGAGGTACGAAACGCAAGATTTAACTCGCTGATTTCCCGTGTTTCGCAAAGCTCAACATAGGCTACTATTTATTTTACAACACCTCTAATAAGGGAAAGATAGAAAGGTTTATTAACCGCTTAACCTTTTCAACCGTCACCAGATATCTAAAGCGCAGCAGGGATGGCTACACCGTTTTTTCCAGATACTTGTTTATTCTTATTTTTCCAAACACGTAGTTTCCAAGGGTATTTATCTTCTTTGACCTTAGCCCAAGTCAAAATACCTGAGTCTCTCCATGGATCAAGTACGATGCCGCTATTGAAAGGTTTCCCTTTAGCAATAACCACCATCGTATTATGCTCACGCCAGTAGTCTTTCTCATAGGCAACGCCTTCGATAACATCCAGAGTAGTCAGGTTTTTTTTCTTCATATGAGCAATTAAATCACGTTGCCAATGATAGCAAAGACCACGCGGGCGCTTTTTAGAGTTAACTAGTACATTGTGCCAAAGCGGTGGATACGATAATTGGTATTTGTTCGCTAGCACCATGGAATAAACGATAGAGTCATGGGCAACAATCGTTGCTTCTTGTGGTGAAATATTGGGAGCAAGGTTTTTTATTGCAGCACTGAGTTGAGACATGGACTTCTTTTGTGCGCTGCTGAGTTTTGTGGCTACCGGAGCACCTGATTTATTCATTTTCACATTGTCAAAATGAACGGTGCCGCAGCCTGATAGTAAGGTTGCGCTAAGTAATAAGCCTATAAAACGTGATATTAGTTGAGTTGTCATTGCTGTGTTCTCTTGTCCTACTTTGTGTTGTCTTTTGTAAAGTACATCATGTAATTCACATCCACATCACGTCCCAGTTTATAATTTTGTAGCAAAGGGTTATAAGTTAGCCCTGTCATATGTTTAACTTCTAAGCCAGCTTGTCTAGCCTGAGCCTCTAACTCAGAAGGCTTAATAAATTTTGCATATTCATGAGTGCCTTTTGGGATCATGTTAAGTACATACTCTGCACCCATAATGGCAAGTATAAAGGCTTTTGGGTTGCGGTTAATGGTAGAGAAAAATACCTTGCCTCCGGGCTTAACCAGTTTAGTGCATGCTTGAATAACCGACTCAGGAGAGGGCACATGCTCAAGCATCTCCATACAAGTAACCACATCAAAGGCCTCAGTGTGTTCTTCTGCCATTTGTTCTGCGGTGATTTGCTGGTAGTCCAGCTCAACGCCTGTTTCAAGACTATGCAGTCGAGCAACGGATAAAGGTGTCTCTCCCATATCAATTCCGGTCACATCAGCGCCTCGCATCGCCATGCTCTCTGCAAGAATGCCGCCACCACAGCCTACATCAATGATTTTCTTACCTTGTAAACCTTCACAGTGCTGATCAATATAATTCAGCCGTAAAGGGTTAATGTCATGTAGTGGTTTGAATTCACTACTGGTATCCCACCAACGACTAGCTATTTCGTCAAATTTGCGAATTTCATTCGGGTCAACGTTTTCCATTGAGGGTTTCGTGGGTGTTTCTATTGATGCGCTTTGCATTGCAAGTTTCCAGTGATTCAGAAATCATTTTAATAAACGCTAATATTAGCAGGTTAGATGTTACTGAAAAAGCAGTATGTTGGGTCAGCCTTGTAGCAACTTATTATAGAGTTCAAATGTATTCTCCAGTTGTATCTCAATGGTGAAATACTTTTCATAGTTTTTACGGCCCTGATTGCCCAGTGCTAGCCTCTTCTCTGGATCAGTTATAAGCGTTTTAAGTGCGATAACTAGTTCATCTTTAGAGTTCGTTAAATAGCCTGTTTCATCATTGATGACGGCTTCACTTACACCGCCTACATTAGATGCAATGACGGGCATCTTGGCACGCATGGCTTCGATAATAGTTAGTGGAAAACCCTCCCAGTTACTACTTAACACAAAGATTTGGCTTTGAGCCATAAGTTGGTCTATATCGTTTCGATATCCCAATATATGAATCTTGTCTTGTAACCCGTAACGCTCAATGGCAGCTTCAGATTCAGCTAGTAAACCGCCATCGCCACCAATAAGATTCA
>JAZGES010000212.1:0-2981 GCA_036478935.1 Thiotrichaceae bacterium | reverse complement strand
GTACCAAGCTATGTACCAGGTTGAAATGATAGACATAGAAAGCATTGATTTAATAGGTTATCAACATCAGGGTGACTATATGGAAATAGGGGCAGTTTTTGAAAAGCTATTTGTGTATGGAGCCAGTAATGAACTATTGGATGAGAATACTCGTTCGATGGGTATTTACTACGATGATCCCAAGTCTGTAGACAAAGATCAACTGCGATCCGTCGCGTGTATCACCTCTACAAATAAGGAAGTCATAGGAGGTGATGCGCCAGAGCCTTTTCAAATTCCTGCTGGAAAATGTGCAACACTCTTGTTTAAAGGATCCTATGCGGAGCTAGAAAAGCCATATGATTGGTTTTTTGGTGAGTGGCTGCCGAATAGTGGCTTTGAAGCAGCAGATTTCCCACCTTTTGAAGAGTATCTGAATGATCCTAAAGACACACCGCCTAATGAATTACTAACTCGCATTCATTGTCTTCTAGGATAAATTAGTTTCCTCCTTCTGGACAGAGCTTGTAGGGTCGAATTCATTCGACAAGTATCAGGATTACTACACAGGTCGAATAAATTCGACCCTACAAGCTTCGGAAGTTTAATTATTAAAACTCAGGCTCACAAATATGATTAACCATCTCGCCCGTAGCCGGATGCGTAAAGCTGATCTCCGTAGCATGTAACATAAGCCGCTCACCCATTTCATAGGCTTGTCGAGTCGCATACATATCACAGCCTATAATAGGATGGCCCATTTCTCTACTATGAATCCTGAGCTGATGAGAACGCCCAGTAATAGGCGTAAACAGTACCCGTGTGGTATTGGTTTCTTCATTACGCTGCAATACTTTGTACAAAGTCAATGCACCTTTGCCAGAACTCTGGCAGACTTTTTGTAGCGGACGTTTAGGCCAGTCAAAAATAAGTGGCAGATCTACCTTTCCTTCATCTTCTTCAACCAGACCAAACAAAACAGCAGTATAAGTTTTGTGAATCTTTCTATCCTGAAACTGTTTATTAATATGCGCTAGAGCAGGTCTATTTAAAGGCACAATCATCATGCCAGAGGTATCCAAGTCCAACCGATGTGCCATGCCCATTTCAGGAAATAGCTTGAGTAGACGATTATTGATACTGTCTTTATTTAACGGATGTCGCCCCGGAACGCTGAGTAGCCCATCCGGTTTATTGATCAGCAAGAGATCGTCATCTTGATAGAGTATTTCTATCTCTTTATCGCAATGCGGAACGATATAGGGTTTGGGTTGGTCTTGGATCATCATGGCGGTTAGCTACTACTATTTGCTGATTGAGAGTTTCGCTAGATTAATCTATCCTTCCTATTTTTCCAACCAACAAAACCTTGAACGATGAAGCTATACCAAAACTTATCTGATTTTCATTATGAACTACCGCCCGAATTAATTGCGCAGGAGCCTCTTGATGAGCGCACGGCAAGTCGCTTATTGCAAATAAACGCTAATACAGATGAAATGCTAGATGGGCAGTTTCGTGATGTGCTATCACTAATCAATGAAGATGATTTATTGGTATTCAATGATACGAAGGTTATCCCTGCAAGGCTGTTCGGTACAAAAGAAACAGGCGGCAAGGTAGAAGTGCTAGTTGAGCGTGTGTTGAATGATGAATGTGTGTTGGCGCATATTCGTGCCAGTAAGTCACCTAAGCCACAGACAACTCTGTTGCTTGAAGGGCATATCAAAGCTACTGTTTTAGGTCGTGAAGGTCCCAATGATTCTTTATTTAAGCTCAAATTTAATGACAGTGCCACTGTCTTACAATTGTTAGAAAAGTTCGGGCACATTCCTTTACCTCCCTATATAGAGCGCTCCGATAAAGAAGAGGATAAAGCACGTTATCAAACGGTCTTTGCTGATAAACCCGGGGCAGTGGCAGCACCTACCGCTGGTTTGCACTTTGATGATGAGATCATGCAAGCGTTAAAGGAAAAGGGTGTAGCGATGGCTAAAGTCACCTTGCATGTCGGAGCAGGGACGTTCCAGCCTGTTAAAACAGATGATTTAGCTGAGCATATAATGCATGCAGAATATGTAGAAGTTTCTGCTGAGACCTGTGATGCGATTGAAGCTTGTCATCATCGCGGTGGGCGAGTGGTTGCTGTAGGCACAACAACGGTTAGAAGTTTGGAGTCTGCCTGCGCGAAGACAGGTAAACTAGAGCCGTTTTCAGGAGATACTCGACTATTCATTACACCGGGTTATCAGTTCAAAGCGGTAGATGTGCTGCTAACCAATTTTCATTTACCCGGTTCTACCTTATTAATGCTAGTTTCTGCTTTTGCTGGCTATGATGCTATTTTTAATGGGTATGCTTATGCGGTAGAGAAAGAATACCGCTTCTTTAGTTATGGTGATGCTATGTTTTTAACGCAGAAGAGTTATAAATAATAACAGTCTGATGTTTAAATCTTAGCTTAGATTTAACAGAGTAATGCCCTCAAGCTACAACCCTTGTTCCTGCAAGTTCTCACGCCAACGTTGAAAGGTGGGTGCTTCTAGATAACTCTCGGAAGCGATGAAGTCCAGAACGCCACGCAACCGATAGAGCCTTACAACAGAGTCTACTCTTAATACTTCTTTTCCAGCTTTATCAAAGAATACCAGTGTCGGCGAATAGAAAACATTGAGCTTTTTAGCCCATTGTTGAGCCGTTAGCTTTTCACCTTCAGGCGTGATCGTTGGTGTGTCGGAGTTCATATCTAACTGTGCCACTTCAAAGCCTTTTAAGAGTTTCTTAACTTGTGCATCATTGAGCGGATCGGTGTGGAGAATGTCGCAAGCATGGCATTCTCTTTTTTCAAAGAATACAACCAAGGGTTTATCAGACGTGAAGTAACGGCGGTCAAATGCATACGGTGGTTTCACAAAAAAATCTTGTTCATTGATATCACCTAGCTCAAATTTACCGGGTGGGTCAGCACGACTCATGTACTCTTTGAGGGTTTCTTTTTTGTA
>JAZGES010000211.1:0-4799 GCA_036478935.1 Thiotrichaceae bacterium | reverse complement strand
GCTAACAAGTAAATTGAAGAGGGACTTTTCTACTAAGCGGTTGATTTGCGTTCAGCGCATTCTGTGAGTTTATCTTTGATTAACCTTCAGTTATGTCTGTCCGAAAAGCCCCTTAATTTGGCGTTAGAATCCCAAATACTGAACCATCTATCATCAAAAGAAACACTCGTATAGTCATATACAAAAATTGCAACTATAATCTATGGATTACACAGAGGAGTTTAATTATGGCTACAGCTAAAGATACAATTAGACAGATACTTGATCATCAACCAGATGATAGTTCTTATGATGAAATTCTGAAGGAGCTAGCATTCAAAAGAATGATTGATGCTGGCCTAGCAGATGTAGATGCTGGAAACACAGTGAGCAATGAAGAAATGAAAAAAAGAATAGCTTCATGGCAGAGTTGATATGGACAAGTGAGGCTAATCGTTGGCTGAAGATATTTATGATTACATTGCTGAAGAAAACCCTGATGCAGCAAGTAATGTTGTAAATGGAATTTATAAAAAAGCTCAGGTTCTAAAAACATTCCCCGAGATTGGTTACAAGTACGAACACGAATCAATGAGAAAAATTCGTATTTTGCTTTATGGTCATTATCGCATCGCTTATGAAATTACTGATTCCACAGATATTTTCATTTTAGGTGTATTTCATGGCTCAATGAAGATTGAAAAATATTTACGGTCGTAAAAGCTGCATAGATATGATATTTCAAACATGCTAGAAGACTTAATTAATATTGGCTTTAAAAATGTGGGTTCATGGCTTTTGGTCGGGGAGAATTTAACTGTCTGCTTTGAGGATGGCTCTGACGCAAAAAATGTTCTGTACTGTTTTGTCGTTTCAGATGAGCCAGTCTATGTTGGTAAAACAATACAAAAGCTCAAGAAAAGAATGTATTGATATAAAAACCCAGGGGCAACCCAATCTACCAATATTAGAAACAATAAAAATCTTATAGATACTCTGAAAGCTGGAGAAAACGTTGATTTATATGTCTTACCAGATAATGGTCTTCTACACTTTGGTCGTTTCCACCTAAACCTAGCAGCTGGCTTAGAGGACA
This sequence comes from Thiotrichaceae bacterium, assembly GCA_036478935.1. GTDB lineage: Bacteria > Pseudomonadota > Gammaproteobacteria > Thiotrichales > Thiotrichaceae > HyVt-477. The sequence continues at coordinate 3,724 of JAZGES010000211.1, read as the reverse complement.
GTATTGTAAAAACTATATCTCCAAGATGGAATATCACAGGAATATGAGCTTACTTTACATAGCTTCAGTTCTTTTTTTGTTTGGTTTATACCCACAAAACGTGCGTATAGCAAGCGCCGATTCTAACAAGAAAATGCAGGGGACTCGCTAACTCAGCGGTTGAATGGAGTACAGTGAATTCTGTTAGTATATCGTAGCTTTGAGTTCAGAGGTTTCAATCTGCAAGCCTCTGATTTAGGCGTTAGGTGAAAATACGCACTGAGAAAGTTCTTTGAAACAGGTAGCAAAGCTGGCATTCAAGTTAACCATGAGTCTAGATTACAAGTAATTCTAGGTCGTTTAAATGCCTCTATAAATCCACAGGATATGGATTTACCTGGTCTGTATCTACATGAACTTACGGGCGATAGAAAAGGAACTTGGTCAGTTCGCGTAAGTGGAAACTGGCGTGTTACATTTCAATTTATTGAAGGGCACGCTGAAGTTGTTGATTATGAGGATTATCATTAAGGTTTATTATGTTAATGCACAACCCACCACACCCAGGAATAGTAATAAAAGAGCTATGCTTAGATCCTTTAGACCTCAGTATAACTGATGCCGCAAAAGGGTTAGGAGTAAGCTGTAAAACACTATCCACGATTATCAATGGAAAAGCAGGCATAAGTCCAGAGATGGCTATTAGGTTATCTATTGCTTTTAATACATCGTCTGAAAGCTGGTTAAATCAACAGTTACAATATGATCTCTGGCAAGCCGAACAGAATAGAAACAGTTTGGTGGTCATGCAACTATCCGCAGCATAGTATTGACAGTTTTTTTCACTCTTCCCTGATTGTGGAGTGTAGGTATTTGGGCTTATATTTTCTATTGCAACTTTTTGTTGAATAACATTGGCTTTGTTTTGAACTATCAAACTATAAGCCTTAATACACAGATAGAAAAACACAAGAAATCCTATCAACCGCTTTAAGTCATTAATTATTTTTCTTAGCTCTTTTACTGCCTTAGAAAAACCTTTGCCAGATACATTGTTAAACATGTCAGTTTGCCCTTAAATATAGATATACAAATATTGCTCATTTATTTATTTTGAACATTGATATAGAGATTTTAGGCTTCCTAGAAACGCAAAAAGCCACCGACAGTGGTTAAACTATCAGTGGCTTTTACCTTAAAACTGCGGCTTATGCCTTTCTAAATCTTCTATCAACAACCCTACCAAAAAATTAGTGGATAGCAAAGAGAAATTTTAATAACTGTATTTATCCAAAAATCAACACCTAACAAATAAATTCGAGAGGGACTTTTTTACTCAGCGGTTGATTTGAGTTTAGTGAGTTCTAGAAGTTTATTGTAGATTCACCTTCAGTTTTGTCTGTCCAAAAGCGCCTCAATTTGGCGTTATGTGATGGTGTACCCCACGAAAAATGGACAGTTAACTAATTAGGTTTTGCTTCAAAATTGTTCGGACTCATGTAGCCTATTGCGGAGTGCCGCCTGACACTATTATAGAACAACTCAATATACTCAAAGATACCTGTTCGAGCCTCACTCATAGTACGATACTTCTCTCCATAAATCAGCTCAACCTTGAATCGGCTAAAGAAAGACTCCATGGCTGCATTGTCCCAGCAATTACCTTTTCGGCTCATACTACATTGTATGTGGTTGTCCAATAATAGTTGCTGATACTTATTCGCATGATACTGAACACCTCGGTCTGAATGAATGATGGCTTCAGGTTGTATTTCACGTAAAGAAGCAGCCATGTTAAAGGCCTCTATAATTAATTCTTCTCTCATATGTTCATCCAGCGCCCAACCCACAATTTTACGGGAGTACAAGTCCATGACGACCGCTAGATACAACCAGATATTTCCCACTCGGATATAGGTGATATCGGATACCCACTTCAGGTTCGGTGCTTTTGCACTGAACTGACGTTGTAGCAAATTATCTGCCACATTGGTTTGGGCTTCGATATGCGCTGCATAACGAAATATTTTGCCATTTCTAGCTCGTAAGTGCCTTTCTTTCATGAGCTTAGAAATATGGTTAAGGCTACAAGGAACGCCTGTTTCATTCAGCTCTTTAGTGAGCCTAATAGCACCGTAGCGTTTCTTAAACTTTTCAAAGTTTAGCTCCATTGCATGTGCCACTAGGTGTCTTTGCTGTGCTTGTGATGAAGGTGAGCGAACTAGCCAGGCATAAAATCCTGAACGGCTCACTTCAAGCAAACGACACATCATACTGATACGGTATTCATCTTTATAATGATGGATACAGGCGTACTTCACTTCTCGTGGTTGGCGAAGTACGCCGTCGCTTTTTTTAAGAAGTCACGCTCCTCTCTGAGTTGTTTATTTTCTCGTCGGAGTTGACGGAGTTCTTCACTTTCGTTTTTGGAATAATCAACATCATCCAAGGTATAAACTGTTTTTCAGTTAAGCGTTTAAACTGGCTTACATTGATACCGAGTTTATTCGCGACCCTAGTGGCTGATCTATCGGGTAAGTCGGCTAATCGAACCGCCTCTTTACGGAAGGATTCTGGGTACGCTTTGGTTTTGTTTCTTGCCATCGTGTGACACCTCTTTTGGTCTATTTTACTATAAAAGATGTGTCCACTTTTTATGGGGTGGTCTACTCCCCATAGCTCAAACACCCAGAAATGCTACAACTTGAGAAGTAACAGCATGTTCATAGAGTGTAATTTCAGGTCACGTAAATAACCCTTTAAAAATAACAAATAATCATAGTGTAAACATATGAGGGCAAAAGGCACACGAGCGTGCTACACTGATCGAACTATGAAACCTATCAACTGGAACTCAGAAAAAAATCAGATGCTAATTGAGGAGAGAGGAATCTCTTTTGAAGATGTGGTTTTTAGCTTACAGTCAGGTGGGTTGCTGGATGATGGCGCACATCCAAACAAGATGAAATATCCACATCAGAGGATGTTTATTATTCATATTGATGAGTACGCATATCTAGTCCCATATGTAGAGAATGATGAGGAAATATTCCTAAAAACAATCATACCAAGTAGAAAAGCAACCAAGCAGTATCTTGGAGGTAAAATATGAAAAAATATAAGCTAGACAAAGAGGAACAAGAAATTCTAGAAGCTTTTGATGCAGGAGAGTTCCAATCAGATATGTCTTCTTCCCGAAAAGAATATGTTGAACAAGTTGCTGCACAAACTTTCAAAAAAGATAAAAGAATTAATATTCGGATTTCAGGTCGAGACCTTACAGCTATTCAACGTAGAGCACTTCAAGAAGGTATGCCCTATCAAACTTTAGTAGCAAGCATACTTCATAAATATGTTTCAGGTAGTCTTTATGATGTTACGGCAAATAAATAGAAAGTATTCATTTCAAGCCTGAATCACCAGAGCTAACAAGACGTTCGAAGGGGCTTTTTTACTCAGCTGTTCGCATAGTTTATTGAATCCTATAAGTTTTATTGTAGATTTACGTTCAGTGCCTTCGATGTCAAAAAGCCCCTCAACTGGGCGTTAGCTCCTGATGTTACCCACGAAAATGGGCACCTAGTTCTTAGTGGATGATGGCTTTTAGTTGTATCTCAGGGAGAGAAGCGACCATGTTAAAGGCCTCTATTGAAGAAGAAATCCATCCACAAGAAAGTGGCAACAGGCTGCGATTATGGTTACCTTTTCTACCAAAAATTGACAGATGCTATCTTATAGAAGTCCC
>JAZGES010000210.1:0-6661 GCA_036478935.1 Thiotrichaceae bacterium | reverse complement strand
ACTTCACCACCAAATGACAACACATCCGTTACACCATCAACGGGCATAATCAATAGTTTCACGACCCAATCATTGAGGCTACGCAGTGCGATTGCATCGTATTCTGGTTTATCAGAACGCAGCATATATTGAAAGACTTGTCCTAGACCCGACGTATTAGGACCCATTTCAGGCGTACCCACACCCTTTGGAATATTCTCTCTAGCCGCCTGTAAACGTTCGAAAACCAATTGGCGAGCAAAGTAAATATCAGTGCCTTCTTTGAAGACCACCGTAATAACAGATAAGCCCGTCTTAGAGATAGACCGAACGGCATCAACATCAGGCAAGGCATACATGACGGCTTCAATAGGAAAGGTTATAAGCTGTTCTACTTCTTCAGCAGCTAGCCCTTCTGCCTCGGTATTAATTTGCACCTGAATATTAGTCACATCAGGGAATGCATCTAGATTCAGTTTAGGCAACATCATCACACTACCAACCAATGTGATAATCAAAGCAAGCAGAACTAATAATCTATTTTGGATTCCTAGTTCGATGAGTTTATTTAACATTTAATGTTCCTAGGTAGCCACTAAACTCACTAGGCTCAAAAAGAAAACTCGGTATATGCAACCATCATACCGGCGGATACCGGTATCCATCACAGAGACATCGTGCCAATTCACAGATGGATTCTGATATTCACCTGAATGACAAGCTATCTTAAGGAGGCTCTGATCAGGAGCTTCTCTACGTTGTTTAATGGTTATGTACACTAAAGCCACTTTTCGCTAATTCAGATTGAAGTGTAAATGCCCCTTTGCTAACAATCGTCATGCCCGTTTCAAGTCCATTGATTACCAACGTGTTACCCAAGTCTTCTAAAATATCTACCTCATTAGGTTCAAAAATACCAGGCGCCTCTTCTATAAACACCATCCAGTCACCATCTGAGCCACGTAGCACTGCCTCAGCAGGCACTGTCATCGCATCATGCGTCGTTTGACTATCTATGTGTGTTTTTACAAATTGTCCCGGGTAGAGTGTCTTATCTTTGTTAGTAACTTCGATACGTATAGACAAAGTGCGCGTACTTTCATTAAGAATCCTGCCAATATGAATGACTTTACCTTGTAATTTTGCATCACCAGATTGAATACGAGCCACAGCTCCATTTTTTATTCTTGCCACATCATTAGGTTTTATATTCGCTTCTACCCAAAGCTTACTAATATCACTAATTTCAAATAACACATCATCTGGGTTTACTACTTGCCCTAGTACAAAGTCATCATTGATAATCGTGCCATCTTGTTCTGCCCGCAATTCAAAATGTTTTTGCACTGCCTTACTACCTGACTTAAATAAGCGATTAACCTGCTTTTGGCTTTGTCCGTAAGCTTGCAACTTTGCTTGCGCCTGTTGATAAGCAATTTTTGTTGCAGTGTAGCGTTTGCCTGAAACAGCATCTTGTCCCAGAGCACGAATTCGATTCCATGTTGCCGTTGCAGCTGCCAGTTCACCTTTGGCTTCAGCAATGCTCGCTGCTAATTCCGCAGAGCTTGCAGCGAGATCAGCTGTTGCCAACATGTTTGATGAAATATCTGTTGTGGTAATAGTATGCAACGTCACTAGTAGATCACCTTTTTTAACTACATCCCCTAAATAGACATGGCGCTTTTCAACACGAGTGGTGATAGTGGGTGACACCTGAATGGTTTGATATTGATTGAGTTTTACTTCGCTTAAAGCAGAAATAGTATGGCTGATAGCTTGCTTTTTTAACTTCATGGTCTGGATACCAGCATGGTGTATCTGTTCCTTTGTTAATTCTACATCGTTGTGTGTTTCTTCGCCGTCTGAGTGATCTGTTACTTCTTTATGATGTTCATCTTGGCTGTGCTCTTCATGTTTGTTTTTATGTTCCTCTTTGTCGTGATCATCTTCATGCGTTGAAGCTTCATTATGGTCTTTATGATGATTATCCTCAGCCACATGTTTTTCAGCTAACAGCACGGATGATAAAAGCACTAATCCCAACAATATAAAAACCATTAAACTTGTATTTTTTTTATTTATTCGTATCATTTTTTATCTCAATTCTAGTATGAGTTCCGGTATGCATCCCGGTATGAGTAGCAGCCTTTCCATCAAGCCATTGTCTAAATTGGTTACTGACAGATAGCCAGTCAAACCAAGCTTTCCAGACATTGCCTTTCAACTTCACCTGATTCAATTCCACCTCTCTAATTTGATTGAGTTGAAGCAAGTAATCAGAGGTACTTACCTCACCCGCTTTCCATAAACGCATTAATAGGTAGCTTTGCTTTTGTAGACTATTACCTGCAATTTTTGTCCAGGACTGCCAGCCAGTGTAAGTGAGATGATAAGTTTGTGCTGCGGATTTCAGGCGGCTTAACGATTGATGTTGGGAGTTCTCCAGCAGAGCTTCAGCACGTTTTACATTAGATCTTGCCTCATCAACCCCTGCACTGAAGTTATTACGCAGATGCAATGGAATGGATAACGTTAAACCCACTACTTTATTTGAATCCTCTCCGCCTGCTTTTAGACCAATCGTTGGATCAGGTTTTTGCTCACGTACCCGAAGACGCATGGTGTTACGAGCCACAACTACCCTTGATTGGGCAGCTTTCAAGCTGGGTAAGTCGTTAGAGATTTGCGTGTAATTCAGCGTGACAGGTCGCATGGTCGGCGGAGCATAGGGCAACGAAGGCCACTTCTTGAGATCAACCCCAGCGACTGATACCAAAGTTCTCGAAGTAGCGACCAATTTAACCTTCGCTTGGTTAAGAGCTAACTGTGTTTGTACGTGACTTAAACTTACTTGCTCTAAGTTAAGCTTACTAATATCCCCAGCTTTATAGAGTCGAGTTGCTTGTGCAAAAATCTGTTTGGTGAGTTGTAGACGTTTACCATGTGCCCTCAAGATTTCCTGTTGAACCTGATAATTAGCCAATTCAGAAAAGATACTACCGATCAGCTGTTGTCGGGTTACATCAGACTCATACTTTGTTACTTGCTGCTGACTAACAGCAATATTCTTTCGTGCTGAACGCTTATCGTGCCAATCAATGGTTTGGTTGATTCCAATAGTTGCCGCATCTTCCCTGTTACTACCAAACCCAACGCGCTCAACATCTAGTTCTAGTTCAGGGTTATAAAGAGGACTCGATGCTGCTTGTGTTAGAGCTTGAGCAGCTTTTAGTCCCGCTTGATCAGCTTTTAGGCGTGGGTGTTTATTCTCAATTTGAGTTAAAAATCCAGATAGAGCCGCTAATTTAGAACGTAGCTGTGGAGCCGAGCTTGCAAAAAGAGACGGCATAGTCAGTAGTTGTATAGCTATGAATACACTACCCAACACACCCAATAAAGAGTAGCGCTGAAAAGTAAAAACTGTTGGCATGTTGCACCCAAAAACTTACAGGATCTCTAAATAAATCTATGCAACCATCATATGTCGATGCCAGTATCCGTGACTAAAGCATATGCCAATTCACGGGTAGATTCTGGTATTCATCACAATGACGTGTACTTATTTAGAGTTTCCGTTTTACAAAAGATCACATCAATAAACAACTCACAATGAATGCTAGTCATAAATACATATTGAAGCGTTAAATAACCCATTAACAGGGAGTTAGGAATTAGTCTTTGGGAGGACGGCGAGGAGGTGCTTGGTTATGAATCAAAGCAGATATTTTAAGAGAAGAGAATAAAACAGACGGTACTTTTATACCTGACAACGTATTAACAGAAACTAAACCTGCGGTATGTGCTTGATGATGTGAGCAATGCCCTCCTCCATCAACACAATGCGCTTGATCAGTTGCTATCACACTTGATGCGCCGTTTTGAGCAGCAGCAGTAAGATATCCATTATCGTTTAGACTAATAGCCTCTAACTCTACTTCATGAGAACCATGACTCTCATGATCATGGGGAATATGAACATCCATAGCAATAGTGCTGTGTGTAAATAGCACTAATAAAATCAAGCAATGGGTCAGTATCCGATACATAAATCTCAATATAGTCAATCTTTCTTAAGATAGCTAATATAAATGATTTTATGGTATTGTCCGCACCCAGATTAATACGCAAATGAGCAATAAAGATATTCCGTGAATTCATTCTTGTTACAAGGTCTCCAACACCCCTTCTTGACACCTTCGCACCTCATTATTTTAGTTGGTTTAGGGGTATTGTTTGGTCAACAAGGATTCAGCCATAGTCGAAACAGTATTCTTGCTTTTATATTCGCTGCACTTATTGGCGCATGGACACATCGCTTATATCCCATTCCAATAAATATTGAAGTTGCACTACTTGCTATGGCTGCTGCCATCGGCATTTTATGCGCACTTCGCTTAAAGCTGCCTATTTGGATTACAGTGTTATTCGCGCTATTTTGTGGTGTTTTAATTGGACAGGATTCTGCACCTGTAATGATTCCCGGTATTAAAATAACAAAAATTTATACTAGTCTTGCAGGTTCCATCCTCAGTGCAACCCTGTTTTTAGGTTTTATCAGTATAATAGCGTTGCCACTTAGAAAGTTTTTTCAAGGTATCCCTCTAAGAGTCCTAGGTTCATGGATTTTTGCTAGTTCTGTCATGGTTCTAGCTTTTCAATTTAGTACAAAATAGTAGATTCTGACCTCTCTCAGAATGACGAGTACTTAATCAAGAGCTTCCTTAAGAATTAGGTTGAACCTTGCTGAAATACAATGTCATACAAGAACAAATCATATTAATTCATAAGGATATATAACCCACATGAGCAAAATACTAAAAACCTCGTTAGTCATTTTTCTGCTACTAGCAAGCAAGGCTTTATCTGCAGGAGGATTTCACTATGAAATTGATGCTCATACGCACTTCATGACTAACGATACAGGTGCAGTAAGTGGTTTAGAAATGACATGGATTTATGATAAGCAAATATCAGACATGATCATTGAAGATGAAGATTTATCAGAGGCCAAGCGCGCAGATACTTTAAAAACTGTAGCCAGCTTGATGATTCAGGATTTAGATCCTATGAACTACTTCACCTCTTTACTCATTAATGACCAACCTGCCACCTTTAAGGGAGTGAACCAGCAACAATTACAGCTAGTCAATCAAAAACAACTAAAGCTGACTTTCCTTATACCTTTAGAGAAACCAGTTAACATCAAAAATATAACATTTGATCTCGCGTTAGCTGACCCAAATGGAGCTGGAATTATTATTTATAATGATATTCAAAGCCTCACTATGGATAAGAAGCTACAGACACGATGCAAACCCACATTAGTTGATCATAAAGAATTTGAACATGGACAAGCGGCACAACTTGTTAAAGTAAGCTGTCAGTAATTTGTCAGCAATATTCTCGGACAGACTCCTAGTCAATTAATCTGTGCTACACATCTGACGAATAGCTTTTTCACTTTTAGCCCCAAGAGTAACTTTGGAAACTATACCCTTTTCAATTATTACCAATGCAGGTGTACCCATTACACCTACATCCCTTGAAATTTGAGGATGCTCTGATGCATCTACTTTTCCCAAGTTATCTCGTTCATTCATAAGCTTATCAACGATTGACGACATGCCTCGGCACATTCCACATTGGGGAGCCCAAAAGTACAATAGGTAACAGTCTTTTTGATACAGCGCCTCAGGTACAACGCCTTCAAGTACTGGAACTTTTTTGCCCTGAGCTTTATAACTACTAAACAATGGATAGAGCTGAAATAGTAGAAACAAGATACTTAATGTGATCAGTAGGGTTAGAAGTAGATTCATAAAGTCTCCCTATATAAGGTTCACAAAATTAAGATTTACAAATAAAAATAGTAAAATCATTCTCAAGATAACCATGCCGCATCAAAGCATTACGTTGGCTAACAACTATGCGTTTTCTTTGAACTGGAGTCATTCAGAAACCTCTTTTTGTGTTTTCATTCGTTTAATCAGTATCAAAAAACAGGCAACCGCAATGGTCGAGGCGCCGAACAACATACTCATCACCATAATTTGATAACGTACTGCAATTAACGGCGAGACTCCTGATAATATTTGCCCCGTCATCATACCGGGGAGTGAAACAACACCCACAGCAAACAAAGAGTTTACAACAGGAATCAATGAAGCCTGAAATGCAATATTACGCGCCTCTAGGTAGCCAACATTCCGCTTGGTTTCTGCAAAATAACGTTCCGCAGCCAAACTGACGCTATTCATGGCGTTAGAAAAAATCATACCAGCCAACGGAATAATATATTTGGGTGTGTACCAGGGTTCAATAGCCAATACACCTTGGGTAATTAAAACCAAGGTAAAACCACCCCCTAACAGAATCGATATAAACGTATATTTATAAAGACTCCAAAGATCACCCGACAGGGTTCTAAGTGCAATCCAGCTCGATGCAAACACCATAACGGATAGTACTAATACGATGACCCAAGCATTATCAGATTCGAAGATATAACTAAGAAAGTAGCCAATCATAAGTAACTGGACTAGCATTCTGATCACACCATGCAAGGCAGATAAGTAGTTTTGTGACCAAGCGAACATAATGACTATTGCAACTAAAGCCGGGATAAAAGCTATTGCAAGTTGGGTCAACGGGATGGACTGAATCATCCTTGAATCCTAGAATT
>JAZGES010000209.1:0-4352 GCA_036478935.1 Thiotrichaceae bacterium | reverse complement strand
CTGTCATTAACAATTTCATGCCAATTCAATATCTTGATGGGATAGGCTCGTGCTTCGCCTCGACGAACAACACCTAACACCCTGTCATTTTCCTTCAGGAAGGTTGCCTGCGTAGTTGTCACGAATTCCGGTTTATCTATTGAAGCAATACCATCTTTTGCTGGCCCGCCTTGATGGATATTGCCGGCTGCTATTTGGCTATTTTTTAAATCAAAACCATTTTTTATAGGCTGTGAAAAGAGCGTCGCTGAGGTAGTTAATAACAGTAAAGCAATGGTGAATCTGAATCCTTTCATAATAAAACTCTCTAATAAACTGTAAATAGCTTCTATGAATACGCTTACCTGTAAAGAAAGATGCATTTGCTATGCTCACATCTAAATAGCAAATTCGACCGTTAGTAAATAGTGTATTTCAGAAAATACCGATTAATCAATAATTTTAAAATCACCTTCTGGGATGACGTGTCTGTAAATTAACCAAGTAAAAATAGATGGTTAGCATATTAATAACTTCGACAGCTACAACCATCCTTTTAAAGGAGCTAGCATGTTTAATATCAATTACTTCCTTACCTTATCAGCAACCACTTTAGTGCTTGCACTCACTCCCCTTCAGGTATCTTCAGCAACGGACTATGGTTATAACTCAAATTATGGTCATCACGGATATGGCAAACACCGTCGGCATCATAACTATAACCGTCACCATCGCCCTAATTACAATAGCTATGGTCGTTACTATTACCCTTCAACTACTTACAGCTATTCATCAGGGAGTAACACAAAACCTTCAAGTTATAGTGATGGTAAAAACTGTCGTTCTACCTACAAATATCAATACGATAAGCACGGCAACAAGACGAGAATAAATGGCACCCTTTGTTATGACAGCTACGGAAAAGCCTATATTGTCCCCGGCAGCCGATATGTAGCAGATATGTAGCAGATAACTATCATTAACGATAAGAGTATGCGTTGCCCCAAAGGATTGACGTAACTCTTGAAAATTCTGTATAAATACCAGAATTTGTCTGTGAACTGGCACTATGCTTCAGCGATGGACACCGGTATGGCAGATGCGGAGGATTGATTAGTGTTGCCTTAGAACTTGTCCATCTAGTAGTCTCTTTCATGAATCTGACTGAAATACTTTTGAGGCGATTTAATATTGGGGTTATCCTTAATACCCCTAGAGCTTTTAGGTGTCTAGACTAAGGGGTTATCGTCAGCCATCCTTTATCTCTTAAATCTCTATGATGCCTATTTTCCTTAATCTAATTAAAAAGCACGCGCTCATTAGCCTTTTAGTTGTTCTAGTAATGGGCACACAGCCAAGCTATGCCAAGGACCCTTTCATCACCATTGGCGTGCTAAGTCATCGTGGAGATGAGTTCACTTTAAATGCGTGGGAACCTACAGCAAGTTATCTAACCAACCAATTACCTGAATACGATTTTGAGATAGTACCACTGGATTTTGATGAAGTAGATTCAGCAGTGCGTGACGATGAAGTGGATTTCATTCTGGTCAACCCCGGCATCTACGTTAACTTAGAATACAATTATCGTGTGTCTCGATTAGCCACCATGCGTAATTTGCGCAACGATGAATCTTATAAAATGTTTGGTGGAGTACTCTTTACACGCAGTGATCGTGAAGATATTCAGACTTTAAAAGATCTACGCGGCAAATCCTTCATGGCGGTCGATGAAACCTCACTAGGAGGTTTTCAAATGGCATGGAGGGAAATGAACTCTATCGGCATCAACCCCTATAAAGATTTCGCTACTATCGAATTCGGTGGCATTCATGACCATGTGGTTGAATCGGTTGTCGATGGTGATGTGGATGTGGGAACAGTTCGCACCGATATTCTCGAACGCATGGCTGGCTCTGGCGATTTAGACCCTGACGATATTCATATTATTAACTCAAAAGAAACCGATGAGTTCCCATTTTACCTGAGTACACAACTCTATCCAGAGTGGCCCTTTAGTAAGGTACATCAAACGTCTGATGAACTGGCCAGAAAAGTAGCTTTAGTGTTATTTGCAATGCCTGAAGACCATCCAGCAACATTGACGGGAAATTACGCAGGGTGGGATTTACCCTTAGACTACCAACAGGTGCATGAGCTATTTCAAGAATTAAAACTCCCCCCCTATGACGTTATCAATAAATTCACTCTGGAAGATGCGATAATGAAGTATTGGTATTGGGCTGTATTAGCCTTGCTTAGCTTATTAGCTATGAGTGCTATTACATCAGCAGTAGTACGAAGAAATAGAGGCTTAAAACGTGTACAACGTCGTATGGAGAAGCATTATGAACGCCTGCTAGATTCAGTTGGAGATGGTATCTATGGTGTAGACCTAGACGGTAATTGTACCTTTGTTAATAAAGCAATGGAGCGCATAACTGGCTGGAAAGAGGTTGAATTGATCGGAGAAAGCCAACATGGAATTTTACACCACACACATGCCGATGGCTCACCTCATCCTGCCACCGAATGCCCTGTTTATGCCACTTTAAAAGATAGCGAACCCCGCTACATTGAAGATGATGTTTTTTGGAAGAAGGATGGCTCAGCCATTTCCGTTGAATACAGTAGCACCTCCATCAAAGGAACAAACAATACTACCATCGGTGCGGTCGTTGTATTTCGTGACACAACTGAACGAAAACAAATTGAGGAGAAAAACCGTGAGCACCAAGTGCAACTTTCACATGTGGCTAGATTAAGCACCCTGGGTGAGATGGCCTCTGGCATAGCTCATGAGTTAAACCAACCGTTGACCGTCATCAATAATTATTCACGGGCTTGTATCCGTATGTTGGAATCAAAGGAGCCAATGGAAGAACAGTGCTCAGATGTCATGGAAAAGATATCCGCACAAGCAGAAAGAGCGGGCGCGGTCATTAAGCACATCAGGCACTTTGTACATAAAGACTTACCGGACAAAAAGCCGGTACAAATTTCATCTATGCTGGATACTGTATTCGAGCTAACACGAATGGAAATGTCACGTAAGCAAGTTGACTTGAAACTGGACCTTGATGCTTCCGTAGAATGGGTGTTTGCACAAGACACTCAAATTGAGCAAGTCATATTGAATTTAGTTAGAAACGCTATTGAAGCGATGGAAGATATTCCCTCTGATCAAAGAAAATTACTCATTAAGACTCAAGTGATTAAAACACAAATTATTGACACTGCTGAGCAACAGGAAAAGGTGGAAATTCGTGTCACTGATTCTGGTATGGGTATGAAGAAAGAAATACGTGAACAAGTGTTTGATCCTTTTATCACAACAAAAGAACATGGCATGGGTTTAGGGCTTTCAATTAGCCAAGGTATTATCGAGGCTCACGATAGTCAGATTATTATTGAAGACAACCCGCTGGACGGCATGAGCTTTTCCTTTATGTTGCCCATAGTCGAGGAAACGATATGAGCGAGCCAATCACCGTATTTATAGTAGATGATGAAGAAGCCGTTCGAGATTCATTAAAAATGCTGATTGAATCCGTAGGTCTGGTAGCTGAAACTTATGATTCTGCCCAATCTTATTTGCAAGCATTTGATCCTTCACGTCACGGCTGTTTGATCCTCGATGTGCGCATGCGTGGCATGAGTGGTTTGAGCTTACAGGAGCATTTGAATAAGAAACCTTTGCACCCTCCTATTATCATCATCACCGGACATGGTGACGTGCAAATGGCAGTTAGGGCAGTTAAAGCAGGAGCATCCGAGTTTCTAGAGAAGCCCTTCAACGAGCAACAGCTACTAGATAGCATTCATATTGCTATTGAGCAGGATGCGGAACAACGTGGCAAGGCATCGGAACTTGCAAAAATTCAAGCACGTGTTGATAAATTGACAGAGCGAGAGAAAGAGGTAATGGAGTTAATCACCACAGGAATGCTTAATAAAAATATTGCCTACGAACTGCATATTAGCCAGTCAACCGTTGAAGCTCACCGTTCAAAGGTAATGGATAAAATGGAAGCCAAGACATTATCAGATTTAATGCGGATGATTCTTTCGTTGAAGGGCGCTGCTAGTTAATTAAAGGGAAACGCCTGACATTCGCCCTCCCCAGCCTCCCACTTGCTAAGCGTAGGGAGTTTACGCTTTCAAACATCTGCAAAGGCTCTCCTTTATTGAATAGTTGATCTATCCCACCCCTATCAAGGAAAACCCCAACACCCACGCTGACATCCTCCCATTTACAGCTGTAGCCTCTGCGCACACACTATAGCTCGCTTCTATTAATTATCTTTTTACTTGATTTAGTTTGTACTTTTTTGCGACTCTCATGTACCTCCATACATTCTGATTCTCGATGT
>JAZGES010000208.1:0-3677 GCA_036478935.1 Thiotrichaceae bacterium | reverse complement strand
ACTTTCCATAGAAAGTTGCGGCTGGAGATGAGCGAGTCATACTCTTTATCTGTTAGTAAATCTAAATCATACAGCTCGTGCAGCGATAGGGTGTTGTACTCACGTTTAGTCACCCAGCTGATCATGTGAATATCACGTAGTCCACCGGGGCCATCTTTTAGGTTAGGTTCTACTCGGTAGGCGGTATCGCCATAGCGTTTATAGCGTTCTTGTTGTTCGCCCAATTTTGCTTGAAAAAACTTGGAGCTTTCCCATAGATGGTCGGGTGCAAGCGCAATGTTAAGCCTATCAAGAAGTGTGCTGTTGCCACATAACAAGCGAGCTTCAATAAGGTTGGTGATCACGGTGAGATCATTTTGAGCCACCTCAAAGCAATCATCTAGTGTTCTTACGCTATGTCCAATTTCTAGTTTTAAATCCCAGAGCTGGGTAATGAAGTTAGAAATGGCTTCTTGGCTGTCATCGTTAGCAGGTTCTTCAAGCAAAATAAGTAAGTCAACATCTGAATAGGGGTGCATTTCAGCTCTCCCATATCCGCCCACCGCAACGATTGAAATAGCTTGTTTGCCAGTTGCATAATGTTGGCTCCAGAGCTTGCACAAAGTAGCATCCATTAACTCGGTGTGAGCCTCTAATAGCAGTTGAATGTCCGCTTGATCATAGAAGGCTTGATCAATAATCTCTCTACCTGAGGTTAGGGCTGAGCGAATGTCTTGAATGGTGATGTTAGCTTCTTTGTTTGTGGGAGCTATAGAGCTAATGATGTTCTTTAGGCTATCTTGCCATGTCGAGTTATCCATAGTTTAAAGCTGCTGTTGCCAGTTTGCTTCTTCCTCGCGAAGTGTTAAAACTTCTACACCATCTGGAGTGACGAGTAGGGTGTGCTCCCATTGCGCGGATAACTTATGATCTTTAGTCACGATAGTCCATTCATCGGGTAGCATTTTAATGTGTCGTTTACCTAGGTTAACCATAGGTTCAATGGTGAACGTCATGCCTTCTAAGAGTTCAACCCCTGTGCCTACTTTGCCGTAATGCAATACTTGAGGTTCTTCATGGAATTCTTTGCCGATACCATGTCCGCAGTATTCGCGTACAACAGAAGCGTATTGTGATTCGACGTGTTGCTGAATGGCATGTCCAATATCACCTAATTTTATACCGGGCTTCACCATGTCAATACCGATATAGAGGGCTTTGTGGGCAATTTCACAGATTCTTTTTGCTGGCACAGTAGCTTTGCCTACAAAAAACATTTTGCTGGTATCGCCATGATAGCCATCTTTGATGACAGTAATATCTATGTTTATGATATCGCCTTTCTTGAGCTTTTTAGGGCTGGGTATGCCATGACAAACTTGATGGTTTACGGAAGTGCAGATGGACTTTGGAAAGCCTTTGTAGTTTAAAGGAGCCGGTATAGCATCCTGTTCATTGACGATAAAGTCATGACAAATTTGATTAAGGTCGTCGGTTGTTATTCCGGGCTTTACGTGGGGTCCTATCATCACAAGAACATCAGACGCGAGTTTTCCAGCGATACGCATTTTTTCTATTTCGTCTTCTGTTTTAATTGAAATTGCCATTTATTCCTCAAATTCTTAGTTGATGGTGCTGTAAATGTTTACTGCGAGATTGCGACATGGTATAAAGCGCACGCGAAAATCGCAATATCAATTTATATTCATGTGGCATCTTTTGTAAGGTCTCATTATGAATATAAATATTTTTAAATCTACACACGAGTCGACACATTTAGCAGGGTGCCTATTTAAACTGAGTGAAAGTTCAGATTAAGCAAGGTTGTTAAATGGGATTTCGTGGAAGACTAACCCATACAATTAAAGGTTTATTATGGCTAAAGTTACCATGCGCCAAATGCTTGAAGCAGGCGTTCACTTCGGACACCAGTCTCGTTACTGGAATCCAAAAATGGCTCCCTATATCTTTGGAGAGCGCAACAAAATTCATATCATCAACTTAGAAAAAACATTACCTATGTTTAACGATGCGATGAACTACATTGGTAGTTTGATTGCAAACGGCGGCAAGGTTATGTTTGTTGGTACAAAGCGTTCTGCTCAAAACATCATAAAAGAAGAAGCATCGCGTTGTTCAATGCCTTACGTTAATCAGCGTTGGTTAGGTGGCATGTTGACTAACTACAAAACAGTTAAGCAATCAGTACGTCGTTTACATGAGCTAGAGAAGATGATGGCTGATGGTTCAATGGAAAAGCGTAACAAGAAAGAAGCCTTGATGCTTACTCGTGAACACGAAAAGCTTGATAAGACATTAGGTGGTATCAAGGATATGCGTAAGCTTCCTGATGCAATGTTTATCATTGATGTAGGCTATGAAACGATTGCTGTAAAAGAAGCTAGAAAACTAGGCATTCCTGTTATCGGTATAGTTGATACGAATAATGCTCCAGATTATTTGGATTATATTATTCCAGGTAATGATGATGCTTTACGCGCAATTCAGCTATATACAACAGTTGCAGCAGATACAATTGCTGAAGCACATATAAGCGTTGCAAAAACTTCTGAAGAAATGGCAGCAGCTCAAAAGGCAGCCAAGTCTGAAGCTGAAGCAAAAACTGCTGAACCTGCTAAAGAAGAAGCAAAAGCTGAAGAGGCAGAAGCTAAGCCTGAAGCGGCAGAAAAAGCTGCTGAGCCAGCTAAAGAAGAAGTTAAAGCTGAAGAACCAGTGAAAGCGGAGCCTGCTAAGGAAGAAGCAAAAGCTGAAAAGCCTGCAAAGAAAGCTGTAGCTAAACCTGCTAAAGAAGAAGCTCCTGCTAGTGAAGCAGCAGAAGATAAGGCTTAGTATTTATTAGTTAAATTTAGCTTAATTTTATATCAATATCAGTTCATAATTCATTTATAATGAATTATGAACTGATAAATAAAAGGGTTTTATCTATATCGGGTTTACAAACCTAGATAGGGCTCTCTTAGAATAGACATATTAAAGGGTAATGACATGGCAATTACTGCTGCAATGGTGAAAGAACTCCGTGAGCGCACAGGCGCTGGAATGATGGATTGTAAGAAAATGTTGACAGAGTCCGGTGGCGATATGGAAGGTGCTATCGAGATAATGCGTAAAAGTGGTGCTGCGAAAGCTGATAAAAAAGCCGGTCGTATCGCTGCTGAAGGGCGCATAGTATTGACTATCAATGATGATGCAACAGAAGGTGTGATCGTTGAAGTGAATTCAGAAACAGACTTTGTTGCAAAAGATGGAAGCTTTATAGGTTTTGCAGAAGCGGTTGGTGCGGTTGTTTTGGCTGACAAGCCAGTCGATATCGCGGCACTTTCTTCTTTACCTCTAGAGAATGGCGAAACAGTTGAAGAAACTCGAGCAAACTTGGTTTCTAAAATTGGTGAAAACATTCAAATGCGCCGTTTTGAAATGATGAGTACCGAAACAGGTGCTTTGTCATCTTATTTACACGGTGAGCGTATCGGTGTTTTGATTTCAATGACCGGTGGAGATGAGCAACTCGGTAGAGATGTTGCAATGCATATTGCAGCTAGCAATCCTACTTGTGTTTCAGAAGATCAAGTGCCGGAAGACGAGTTAGCTAAGGAAAAAGAAATCCTTATTGCTCAAGCTGAAGGAAGTGGCAAGCCAGCTGCAATTATTGAAAAGATGGTTGCAGGTCGTATTCG
>JAZGES010000207.1:0-4435 GCA_036478935.1 Thiotrichaceae bacterium | reverse complement strand
TTCCAATCTGACTTCCGTGATCGAACTAGTAGCCTTGAGTCTTTGATGTCATTAGTAGAACGGATGCCTAACACCCACACTGTTATCTTTTTTGATAAAGAATATACTCATCAATTAGCTCGCCTAGAGGAAGTCTACACATTTGACTGCACCTTGCCCTTCCCTATTGATCAGGCCAAGCTAGATTCGATTATTGCATCCTTCTAAATGCACCTAAAGCACAAAGCTACTAGGGCAACGCTACTTCTACTGATTCACCATTTTTAGGCCAAGAATTAATAACGGCATGAATTAATGTCGCTAGCGGTATCGCAAAGAAGACCCCCATAACCCCCCACAAACCACCAAAAAGTAATACCGCCGTAATGATAGCAGCCGGATGAAGGTTGACCATTTCAGAAAATAAGAAAGGCACCAATAAATTACCATCAATGAACTGAATAATGCCATAGGCGATAATGATGTAAGCAAAGTTGGAGTCAAAACCCCATTGGAAATAAGCAACGATAGCGATAGGAATCGTCACAACCGCAGCGCCAACATAAGGAATAAGTACTGAAATACCGACCATGAATGAAAGCAACATGGCGTAATCCAAACCTAGCCACAGAAAGGTAACTAAACTCACAAACCAGATTAGTAATATTTCTACAAACTTCCCTCGAATATAACCCGCACTTTTAATATTTACTTCTGCCCAGACCGTTGAAACTAGCGACCTATCTGTAGGTAAAAACTCAGTAAACCAATTAATCATCTTTTCTTTATCGTAAAGGAAGAAGAAAACTAACAAAGGAACCATGATCAAATACACCATGAATGATAATAAGTTAGCTACTGATGACAATGAGAAGCTCACAACTCCCTGTGAAATTTCAGCCACTTGTAAGCGTATGCCACTTACTAATTCTAGGACATGTTTTTCAGAAATCAGATTGGGATATTTTGTAGGCAACTGCATTAATAAATCCTGACCATGAGACATCATCGAGGGGATCTGTAAAACGAATTGGCTAGCCTGTCGAATCATTAGTGGTGCTAATACAAAAAGCACGCTCAACAGTAATATGATAAAGATGCTAAAAGTGATAGCGACGGCAATGGTTTGATGTATTTTCAATCTTCGTGTTAAGAAATTAACCGCGCCGTCTAATACATAGGCAAGAATAAGTGCTGCAATAACAGGGACTAAGATATCACCAATAAAGAAAATAGTGGCAGTACCCAGCAATAATAAAAAGGCAAGGATAATAACTTGAGGGTCAGAAAAATGCCTCTGCATCCATGTATTGAGTAGTTTTTTCATTATTTTAATATTGTTATCAGTGCCAGCGAAGCATAAGGGGGAAGTATACGAAATAAAACTTTATTTCGCTAATAATTGTTTGATTGTTCTTAGTTATTCATAATTTATTTGAAGTGTTTTTCTGAGCACCTACATACAAACGACAACAGCAGTTTCCTAAAGTCGTAATCTTTGTTATATTCCGCAATGAGCTGGCCGGGCAATCGCGGCATTGAAGTTAGCATGCTAACCCAATGCGGAGGAAAGTCCGGGCTCCATAGGACAGGATGCCAGATAACGTCTGGGCGGTGTAAACCGACGGAAAGTGCAGCAGAGAGAAGACCGCCTGTTAACTTCGGTTATCAGGTAAGGGTGAAAGGGTGCGGTAAGAGCGCACCGCGTACGTGGTAACACGTTACGGCAAGGTAAACCCCATCCGGAGCAAGATCAAATAGGGATACGTATGGCGTGGTCCGCGTTGTATCCGGGTAGATTGCTTGAGGTATGCGGCGACGTATATCCAGATGAATGATTGCTTATTACAGAACCCGGCTTATAGGCCAGCTCAACTTTAATTCCAATACCTCCAATTTCTCCGTAATAGCTTCTCTAAATCAATCTAAAAAGCTATCCAGATCAGAAACCGAACTGGCTTTTGATGGAGCATCCTCTTCCGCTTGATAAATCACTCCTTTTCCATCGACCATTCTTAAATCATAATCTCCACTTGGGGTTGATAAAACAGCCAACAAAGTATTGTCTATAATCGAAATTGTTGAAAAGTAGGTTTCATCGTTATGGTCTAACTCACCATAAATCTGTATTTCTTTATCTGTTACCTTTTCCACTTTTCCTAATTTTAGGAAATAGTTATCACCCACAAGACTAGGTAACTGGACTTTATAGCCTGGTTTAATAGCTGATAACAAATCTGAGTGGATACCTATTTTTCTAGAATTTTTAATATCAGAATCGATCCTGATACTTCCCGTATCAGCACTCGACTCCAAGTCATACCACATATTCAAGATAGTGAGTGATTGATTTGTTTCGCTCTCAACACCCTTACCCTTCTTTTGATTGGCAGTCGATGTACGAGCTATTTTAACGGACTGATCAGACTGATTTGCCAGCTGATGTGTTGATTTATTTTCTTGTAGCTTGGAAGTAGCTACAAACAACCCAACCATTGTAATAGATACAATGATTCCGGAAAGCAGTATATAAAGTTTGGTAGACATAACGGATTAGTTCACTTTCTTGTTTTTATTATTAGTAAAGGTGGCTAAGAGCGGCCTAAGAATTATATGAAACTCCAGATGAGAACTATGTAGGAGATAACTTTGGCTCAAAAGTCGCTATGGCGTATTATAAAGGAAGCTTCAGGATATTACATTTCGAAGAGATAGAGGGTTGACGCTATTAAATTATTAAGCACTTATGAGAGTTTGCTGGTGAATATCAGATTGGTACCTTTGATGGTAGTCATACTATTTCTGTGGAGTTCAGGAACAAGTGCCGTAGTCCACGCTAAAGATAACGCTAAAAAATCAAATGTGCTGATCACACTAGATACCCTGCACGATGTCAGGAACAACCTCCGTGAAGAAATTAAAATAAAAACCAAAGACTTAAAAGCCAGTGTTACTGATTCTGACAAAGCAACAATCACCCGAGAACTTGATAGGCTATCCAGCGACCTTGCTAACATCGAAAACAACTTTGAGCAAATCGCCACCGGACTCAATGCCGAATTAAATAACAATAAACCTGCCACCAAATTTAACTTTAAAGATGACATTGGTGCTTTACTGCAACCTATCGTCAAAGAAATGAAGCACGCAACGGCTGATATTAGACAAAAAACACGGTTACGTGATGAACTGACTTTCTATTCAGAAAAGCTCTTACATGCAGGTGCCGCTACAGAAAATCTAGAAAAACTAATATCAGAAACCACTGATAAAAAGTTATTAAAAGTACTCAATGAACTGCTTGAGAGCTGGATAAGACAACGCAAGCAGGCTAAAAGCAATTACCGAGCCTCTGAGTTACAGTTAGAAAGCATGGAAACAGCAAGCAATGAAAAGACGTTTTGGGGAAATAGCCAAGCCTATTTAAAAGACTTCTTTCAACGCCGTGGCCTTTATCTTTCATTGGGCGTGTTAGCCACCATCTTAGTTTTACTGCTTTCTCGCTTATTCTATAAATATGTACTAGCGCGTCTTGTCGGTCGCTCATCTGCCACACGTACTTTTAAGCAACGTCTAGTTGAACTGCTTCATCGAATGTTAACTGTGATAGGAGCTATCATGGCTCCCATGGCTGTCTTTTATATAGCTGAAGACTGGCTCCTCTTTAGCTTGGGAGTATTACTCCTATTTGGTCTTGCTTGGGCGCTGAAATATACCGTTCCAAAAATGTGGAACCAGATGCTGCTCATGCTTAATGTAGGTCCTGTACGTGAGGGCGAGCGTATTGTGTTAAACGGATTACCTTGGCGTGTAAAACAATTGAATGTGTATACCTTGCTTGATAACCCAACCGCTGACTTAAAAATGCGCGTCCCCATTGAAAAAATGGTGGGCAAGATTTCTCGACCTATAGTTAAAGGTGAGCCTTGGTTTCCGTGTAAGAAGTCAGACTGGGTTATTTTATCCGATGGTGTACGTGGAAAAGTAGTGGGCTTATCACATGAAATGGTTGAATTAGTAGAGCGAGGTGGAGCGCGTGTTAATTACCAAATGTTTGACTTTCTGGGTCTGTCGCCACGCAACATCTCCCAAAGTTTTCGACTGAAAGAAACACTAGGTATTAGTTACGATCTGCAAAAAGAAAGTACCGGAAGTGTACTGGAGAAGCTTGAACAGTATATCCGCGAACAAATGATCAAAGAGGATTACGGTGATGATCTTATGAACCTACGAGTTGAGTTCGCCTCAGCAGGCGCATCTTCGCTAGATATTGTTGTTATTGCTGACTTTAAAGGTTCTCAAGCGCCCGTTTATAACCGTATCCGGCGAGCTATTCAGCGCTGGTGTGTGGATGCCTGCACTAAGTATCACTGGGAAATTCCCTTTACTCAGATGGTGTTGCATCAGGCGGAAGATTAACGTCATGTTGACGTAGCATTTCGCATAAACGAATCAA
>JAZGES010000206.1:0-3727 GCA_036478935.1 Thiotrichaceae bacterium | reverse complement strand
CATATTGAGGTGCCGGGTCGTCCAGAAAAACCAGAGCTAGTTCCTGTCAATCAGGTGAAGCGACGCAAGCTAACAACAGAAGAAGGGCGAGCAACGTTGATTCATGCCATTGCTCATATTGAGTTTAATGCCATTAATCTCGCCTTAGATGCGGTTTATCGATTCCGTGATATGCCTGATGACTATTATACAGACTGGTTGCAAGTTGCGTCTGAAGAGGCTTACCACTTCTCCTTACTAGAAGTGAGATTACAACAAATGGGCTACGTTTATGGCGACATGCCAGCTCATAATGGCTTGTGGGAATCATGTATTAACACCGAGCATGATGTAATGGTGAGGATGGCATTAGTGCCGCGAGTTCTTGAAGCCAGAGGTCTGGATGTGACCCCCGGCATGATGGAAAAATTACAAAGTGTAGGAGATCAGCAAACCGTAGATATATTGGCTATTATTTTACGTGATGAGATTGGTCATGTACGAATTGGCTCGCGTTGGTTTCATTATTGCTGTGAACAACGTCAACTAGAACCGGAAGCCACTTTTTTAAATCTGATTAAAGAATATATGGATGGTGCCTTGAGAGGTCCTTTTCATCGAGAGGCCAGATTGCAAGCGGGTTTCACTGAGCAAGAGCTGGATATGTTAGCTAAGTTGCAGCCTTAGTCAGTTCTTCACGTGAAGCCACCTTAGCGGTTTAAAGGCTCTTGCTATTTCAGGCTTATTAAAACTCCTTAATAAAAGATTTACCTCCTGCAAGTAAAGCTTCTGTTATTATTCCTCATGAAAACTGATTAAGTACTTTGTTATTACTCAAGCTTTAAGAATCGCTAAAGCTCATCTAATCTGGTGAATACCAGAATCATCTGTGGACTGGCACTATGCTACAGCGATGGATGCTGGCATCCGCCGGTATGATGGCGGTAGAGACTTGATCAGAGTTTCCTTAACTACTTTAAAATTTTAATGCTTCAGGGTTTACCCCAATGACCAAAGATTATAAAAAAACTACGGATGATGGCTCGCAGTCAGGTAATTATGGCTGGATGTTGAGTGGCATTGCGCTGGGTTTGTTAGTTGGGTTGGGTATGTATTTTTATTCCAACCATAAAGCCTCGCTGGCTATTGACCAAGTTAACCAAGCCGCAAGTACGGATGCAGCCGCATTTGGTGAGAACGAGAATTCACCTAATGCCGATTCAGCTAATAATGGAATACAAGAACCTGACCCTGTTTCAGTAGTGATTGAAAGTGCCAGAGAAGAGCAGCAAGATAGAAAGCGAGCAACCTTTAGTTACTACGCGGTACTACCCAACTTGGAATTAGATGTCACTATTAAGCCATCAGAGAAAGATAGTCCGGTTGAAACTGAAGCCACAGAAAAAGTGATTTTGAAACCAGGCACACATCTTCTGCAAATTGCTTCTTTCAAGGCAGAGAAGCCGGCTAGACGTGTGCAAAGTGAGTTAGGTAAGCAAGGATTAGAAACACGTATTGAGAAACGGCTAATCAAAGGTACCAACTGGTTTCGACTTTTCGCTGGCCCTACTGAACTACAAGCAGATATTAATACTTGGAAATCGTTAGTAGAAAAAGCAGGATTCAAGCCATTGGTGGTCAAGGTTAAATAATGCGGTTGATACAAGTTAAGTCAGTCTCTAAGGTAAGCGTTTATGTCAAATAATGATCAGCAGCGTACGGGTCGTGTAGTCACTCGGTATGGAGCTGAGCTACTGGTCAAAATAGATAATAATGAGGTTATTCGCTGTACTGCAAAGCGTAAGTTTGATCATGTGGCCTGCGGTGATAACGTAACCATCGAGCTGGCGGATCATGGTAATGCTCGTCTTATAGATATTGCTCCCCGCAAAAATGCCCTTACTCGTCCTGACTATAGCCATAAGCTAAAAACCATAGCGGCTAATATCGACCAACTCGTTATTATCATGTCTTGGCGTCCTGATCCTTTTTGGGAGTTGTTGGATCGATATCTGGTTACAGCTCACTTGCTGGATGCGACGGCCGTTATCGTAATGAATAAGGATGATTTAGCGGCTGAATATGCCACTGAAAAAGCTATACAAAGTCTGGAGGAGTACCAGCAAATAGGTTATAGGGTTATAAAGACCGTCGCTGATAGTGAGGGTGACTCTGAGGTCCTTGCCAAAAATAGTGGGCTGAAAGCATTACACGAAAGTCTGGATGATAAAACCAGCGTATTGGTTGGGCAGTCAGGGGTAGGGAAATCATCATTAGCCACCTTGCTTTTGCCTGATATCGATATTGTAGTGGGTGAAGTTTCAAATTCTGGAGAAGGGAAACATACAACGACCACTACGACGCTTTATGAGCTTCCATCTGGAGGTGGTTTAATTGACTCACCCGGAGTACGTGATTTTGTGCTGCCTGATATCAATGAGTTGCAGTTGAGAGAAGGGTATAAAGAGTTTGCTGACTATAGTCCTTATTGTAAGTTTAATAACTGTAGCCATGCGCATGAGCCGGGTTGTAAAGTTAGGCAAGCATTGGCTGATGGTGAGCTACCCGCTAGTCGTTATCGACGTTACCTGAAGCTGTTGTCAGATATTAACTGAAGTTTTTCTTATACTCTGTATAATCCCTAAGTCTGAAATACCTGAAATAAAAATAAATAATAATCTATTCAGTACTTGGGGCAATATGAAACGATCTATCTGGCTAATACTTTCTTTAGCTATTACTACTATCAGTATGACGACTAGCGCATTTGCTACGAAAATAGAGATGCAACGTGCGCAGTTTGACGCGGTTTATAAAGATGTAAAAGCAGGCAAGAAAACGGCTACTTCTCACTTAAAAGACTATCCTCTCTATCCCTATCTGGAAT
The DNA here is from genome assembly GCA_036478935.1 of Thiotrichaceae bacterium. GTDB lineage: Bacteria > Pseudomonadota > Gammaproteobacteria > Thiotrichales > Thiotrichaceae > HyVt-477. Next base: position 861 of record JAZGES010000206.1, on the reverse strand, counting down.
ATGAGAAAATCCGTCGACATCTCAAAAGTACTTCCGAAAAAGACCTACTCACCTTTATTGATAAATATAAAAACACCCCCCTGTCTGACAAATTATGGTCACACTGGCTAGGCCGTTTAGCTAAGCAGAAAAAATGGCGCAAGATAGTCAGTGTTTATTCTCCACTAGCAGCAGACACCTCAGCTCGTTGTTATTATTTTGAAGCGTTGATACACAAAGGAGATAAAGCCTCAGCAATGAAGGAAGCAGGGAAGCTTTGGATGTCATCTAAATCAAAGCCTAAAGCTTGTAATTCCTTATTTAAGAAGTTGAAATCAGCAGGCTACCTGACAAAAGAAAAATACTGGCAGCGCATTGAGCTTGCGACAAATGCAGGTAATAGCAAACTGGCACGTTCGTTGATAAAACACTTGCCCAATGATGAGCAAAAAATTGCAGAGCAGTATGTTGTTTCTCATAGAAACCCCAAAAGGGCATTAAAGAGCAAGCATGTCGGAGGGGGTAAATATTCCAGAAAAGTCATTGCTCATGCAGTGAAGCGCATTGCTAGAAAGAACTACAAAAAGGGCTATAAAACTTGGCGCCAATACAAAACTAAATATACCTTTAGCAAACAGGAAAAGCATGAAGTAGAAGCCTATTTAGCGGTACGAGCCTCATTCAATCACGACCAAGGTGCGCTTAAATCCTTTAGTGGGATTCCGGCAGAGCACCGTAATGATGAGGCCAATGTGTGGATGGCGCGTATGGCGCTACGTGAAGGAAAATGGCAACAATTAAACAGTGCTATTGATGCGATGAGTGAAGAGGTGGCGCAGCGAGATATTTGGCAGTATTGGAAAGCACGAGCCAGTAGCCAAA
>JAZGES010000205.1:0-3694 GCA_036478935.1 Thiotrichaceae bacterium | reverse complement strand
TGAGGAAGACTACGATGTACGGTACGCCAACCTGACGTGATAGCAGGATGTGCTCACGTGTTTGTGGCATGGGGCCGTCTGCTGCTGATACTACTAGGATGGCTCCATCCATTTGCGCAGCACCGGTGATCATGTTTTTGACGTAGTCGGCATGTCCTGGGCAGTCTACGTGGGCGTAGTGACGTGCTTCTGATTCATATTCTACGTGTGAGGTCGCGATGGTGATTCCACGCTCTCTTTCTTCTGGGGCGTTGTCGATGTCGGCGAAGTCTTTGAACTCTCCGCCCATCTTTTCTGCCATTACTTTGGTAATCGCTGCCGTTAATGTCGTCTTACCGTGGTCTACGTGACCGATTGTGCCCACATTGACATGTGGTTTCGTGCGTTCAAATTTTTCTTTGGACATCGTTACATCCCCGTACAGATCGTTAAATAAAATAAAAATGGTGCCCATAATCGGAATTGAACCGATGACCTCACCCTTACCAAGGGTGCGCTCTACCGACTGAGCCATATGGGCGTTGAATTAATTCTGAAGCCTTATCCACACCTATTATCTATTAAAATAATTAGAAGACAGGTAGCTTCAGTAACTCAGTCTACATAATGTATCTAAGTACTATAAATAGTGGAGCGGGTGGCGAGAATCGAACTCGCAGCTTTAGCTTGGAAGGCTAAGGTATTACCACTATACGACACCCGCTCTATATACAAAGCTTCTTATTAAGTATATTAAGAACAACTTCGTTTCTTTTAAATGGTGGAGGGGGGAGGATTCGAACCTCCGAAGGCAATGCCAGCAGATTTACAATCTGCCCCCTTTGGCCGCTCGGGAACCCCTCCAGCAAAAGAGCGAGGAATTGTGAGCGAATCATTTACCAATGTCAACCATCATTCACTGGATTTTCACTTTATTTTATTACCACATCCACACAACCACGTTTATCACAAATATTTACGCCGCTGTAGGAATATTGCTATCATCCTGCCATTATTTTTTTATTGCCTATCTTATACTTACTACCATGGCAATGCTTTACAACTCTTTTAACAATTTCAGAAGAATATAATAATGAATGTAACTATATATGGTTCAGGATACGTAGGCCTAGTCACTGGCGCCTGCCTTGCTCAAGTTGGCAACAATGTTTTATGTGTTGACGTAGACGAAGCAAAAATCAACAGTTTACTTAATGGCGAAATTCCAATTTATGAACCCGGCCTTGATGCTATCGTTGCAGACAACATCAAAGCGGGTCGACTTTCTTTCACTCTATCCGCAGAAGAAGGTGTTAACCACGCAACTATTCAGTTTATAGCCGTGGGCACCCCTCCTGACGAAGACGGATCTGCTGATCTCACATACGTACTTACTGTTGCTAAATCTATTGCTAAATACATGGATGATTATAAAGTCATTGTTGACAAATCGACGGTACCGGTCGGCACTGCTGATAAAGTTAAAAGCACAGTACAAAGTATTTTGACGGAACGTGGTGTTGAACATGGTTTTGACGTGGTATCTAACCCTGAGTTCCTTAAGGAAGGAAGTGCTATTGAAGACTTCATGAAGCCTGATCGCATCGTTATTGGCTCTGAGACTGAAAAAGCTACTGAAGCCATGCATGAGCTTTATCTTCCTTTCAATCGCAACCATGAGCGCATTATTACTATGGATATCCGCTCTGCGGAACTTACCAAGTATGCCGCCAATGCTTTATTAGCCACTAAAATCAGCTTCATGAATGAATTATCTAATATGGCTGAAATATTAGGTGCTGATATTGAGAACGTGCGCATAGGAATCGGCTCTGACCCTCGAATTGGCTATCACTTTATCTACCCTGGCTGTGGCTACGGTGGTTCGTGCTTCCCTAAAGATGTACAAGCCCTAGAAAGAACGGCTAATGAAATTGGCTACAAAGCTGAATTATTAGCAGCAGTTGAAGCGGTCAACTATCGCCAGAAAGATAGACCGGTTGAAAAGCTTAAAAAGCATTATGGCGGCGACTTGAAAGGTAAAACAATCGCACTATGGGGACTAGCTTTTAAACCTAACACGGATGATATGCGTGAAGCATCTAGCCGCGTAGTAATTGACTCCCTCATCAAAGAAGGAGCAACCGTTCAAGCTTACGATCCTGTTGCAATGGAAGAGTGCACCCGAATTTATGGTGAAAACCATACTGGACTCACTCTTTGTGATAGCGCAGATAGCACATTAGAAGGCGCAGACAGCTTGGTAATCGTTACTGAGTGGCAAGAGTTCCGTAGCCCTGACTTGCAAAAGCTGAAAACTGCACTTAAAGATCCGGTTATTGTAGATGGCCGTAATCTTTACGATCCAGGAACTATGAAAGCTGCTGGGTTTAATTACTATGCAATAGGACGTGGCGAATAACCTGCACACTGCTCTTTGAAAAGCACAAAGAAAAGGCAGCCAAGGCTGCCTTTTCTTTTGAGACCTACAACAACGATTAGCCCTGCCCTTCTTTAAACTGACGTATCATCCGTCGCTGCCTTTTATCCGGCTTCTTACTGGAATAAAGAACACTGTCACCCGCCAACTTTCTTAGCTCTTGAGCTGCTTCTCGCTTTTCTATACTTTCAACTGACTCTTCATATAACAGCCTCGCCTCACGCGCAGGTCGGCGCTTATCATTTAAGGACAGCACCTCGACACTAAATAAATCTATTCCACGAGTGATTTCCAATTGATCACCACACAGCACGTTTTTTGCCGGCTTAACACGCACCCCATTTAAATGTATTTTACCACCACCAACCGCCTCACCAGCCAGCTTACGTGTTTTGAAAAAACGGGCAGCCCACAGCCACTTATCTAAGCGAACACTAGTTAAGCTACTTTTTCCTTTTACTTGTTTCCGTTTAGTAGCGGCCATTCCACAATCCGTTCTTCAATATTTTCATCATTAACATCACCTTCATAAATAAACTTGCCCACAACCGAACACCCTTGCCGATGAATTTCCTCCTTATCTCCGCAAACCAAATGATGCCAACCAGGAAGCCCGCGCCCCTCCATAATACGTCGATACGCGCAACTTAACGGCATCCACGATATTTGCTCTAAATTTTCTTTTGTCAGCTTAAGGCAATCAGGAACCAATTTTTCGCGCTCAGAGTACTGGCTACAAGTACAATCACTTGCATTCATCAACTTGCAAGCAACATCCGTATAGTACACATCCCCACTATCCTCATCTTCGAGCTTGAGCAAGCAACACTTGCCACAATGATCGCAGAGCTGCTCCCACTCATCCTGACTTAGCTCACCTAAACGCTTCTTGTCCCACCATGCATCAGTCATTAGTAGCCTTCTGTATTAAGTGCTGCAACGACACAGAATCAACTAAGCGCTGATATTCCTTTCTGGCACTATAATAAAAAATTTCACGCCCCTCCTTATCATAAATAATGACCAAAGACTTAGATGGGTAAAACCAAGCATCAATTTCGCTCGTCACCACCTTAATATTTTCAGGCTCACCGAAGAACTGCCGAAGTTGAACATTTGAATAGTTTGCCTCCGGCAAATAAGCCAGCTTCCACACCCTCAACTCATTTGCACCTTCAATTCCTTTTTTTGACAAAACAAACTTACGCTTCCCGCTAGGCATTGGCTTTCCGGGCTTATCAAACTTTGCATAACCGGCTAAATCCACACCTGCTA
>JAZGES010000204.1:0-3559 GCA_036478935.1 Thiotrichaceae bacterium | reverse complement strand
CTCCTTTTATCTTTGCTTAGACCAGTTATCCTCAAAAACGAACACTAAAGGCTTCAACTTGTGTTTTACCCTCTCCACTGATCAACTCTGAACCAAGTTCAACAGACGATAAATAGGTCTTTGTTGCTAAATATCCATTATTCAATAAATAACTGATAAATTTAGCTATATCCACTGATCCTACTGTAGGTTTCTGACCTGTATAGACAAACCCGAGATAAACCCACTGTGAATCATCTCGGGGAACTGTCATCTGTGGCTCTATATAGAAGTCATAAGGTTCACCACCAATAACCACTGAGCGAATAAGCTTACCCGGCATACCGGGCCAGTTTTGTTGCGACAGGTGTATCGCCAACTCCGCAACACGAGTGGATGGAGTAGGTTTTTTGGTGCTACTAATCCATGATTCCAAAAGAACATTGTGACTACCACTGGCTGTTTGCTTTACATAATAAGCTACTTTTAACCGTTTAAGATGGTCAAGTCTAATGGGTAACTTAGACGTTGTTGAGGTTTCATTCCAAGGTTTGTGGCCATATAAAATGGAGGGATATGCCAGAACATTGCCCTGTTGACCCTGCCACTGCCAATCCCAACTATATAAAGGTTGACCTGATTCAGTATGGCTTATTGCTATACATTGTTTGTAAGGGTCATCACCCGTGAAGCCCCAGATGTTATTCGTTAGCAAGTATTCGCCGCTTTGGTATTCTGCCCAAGGCTCACAGTTTTTTTGGATACTTGATTGCAAACGATCAGGTGTCTTGTTTTGATCCTTAGAGTCAATGCTACAACTTGTCGTAATAGTTAAACTAAATACGAACACTCTCCATGCTTTTACCCTTTGAAACATAATTACAGTCTGTTTAAACCATTAAGAGCTGCCACGCGGTAGGCCTCTGCCATGGTTGGATAGTTAAAAGTAGTTTCCGCAAAGTACTTTAACGTATTAGCCTCCCCCTTTTGATGCAATATAGCTTGTCCAATATGAATGATTTCAGCAGCAGATTCACCGAAGCAGTGAATACCTAATATTTCGAGCGTTTCCCTATGAAACAAGATTTTTAGGATGCCAACCGTTTGCCCTGTTATTTGAGCACGTGCGATATTCTCAAAGGCAGCCTGCCCAACTTCATAGGGTATTTTCTCTTCAGTGAGTGAAGCTTCTGTTTTCCCAACTGAGCTAATTTCTGGATTAGTATAGATGCCGGTTGGAAAACTTTTGATAAGTTGCCAGTCACTTTCACCATCCGCTATTAAATTACCTACAAAGCGTCCCTGATCGTAGCTCGCACTAGCTAGACCTGGTGCACCCACCACATCACCAATAGCATAAATGTGCTTCTGGCTGGTTTGGTAGTGCTCGTTAACCTCGATTTGCTCACGATGATTTACCACAATATCCAAGCTGGCTAGACCTAAATCTTTAGCATTTCCAGAGCGTCCATTTGCCCACAACAGGACATCACTCTTAATCTGCTTTCCTGATTCACAGTAGATAGTTACGCCACTTTCATCAGCAACTACTTTATCATACTGTTCATTATGACGAATCACTACGCCTTGCTGACGTAAGTGATAGCTCAATGCATCAGTAATTTCATCATCCAAAAATGAAAGTAGACGGTCTCGTGTATTTATAAGATTGATTTTGACATCAAGGTTACAAAAAATAGAAGCGTACTCACAGCCAATAACCCCAGCACCATAAATAGTAATTGCTTTAGGTGTATGAGCCAGATCAAGCACGCTATCGCTATCAACAATGCGGGGGTGAGAAAAATCAATACTATCGGGGTTATAAGGGCGAGACCCTGTTGCAATGACGAAGTTACTTGCGGTTAGCTTGTTAACCACCACACCATCAATCAGTACTTCAACGGTATGATTATCAGTAAATCGTGCGGTTCCTTGAATAATATCCACTTGGTTTCGCCAATAATGCCGATAACGAGTGCTCACTTGCGCCTGAATAACTTTCTTGGCCGCATCTAATAATTGGGGATAATCAACCTCTAGTTGCTCTGAAATTTGCTGAAATAGTGGGTTTTTCCGATAATCCAGTAAGGTTTGAATGCTATGTCGCAAAGCCTTGCTAGGAATAGTTCCCGAATGGGTGCACCCTCCTCCTACTTGGTTATACATCTCAATGACGGCTACTCGCTGACCTGATTTTACCAAGCGCATGGCAGCGCCCTCTCCTGCAGGCCCAGATCCAATAATCAGTGTGTCATATTTTTTTGTTGTCATTGATGGTTTTACTCTTTCTTAATTAAACGGCTGATGATTTATTCATAGCTTCTTAGTTTTCGGGCAGCTTCTTAACTACTATACACTGCCACTCACTTCGAGAGATTGCTTAATGTATATTCCATATCCAGATAGAAAATAAGGAAAAAATATGAAAGTAATATCTTGATATGGGTATGAAAGGTAGTATTATGAAGATAATCGGTTAATCATTGTAAGGTTGATAACGTGCATTTTTCACATCTAATGAAACGATTTTCAAACATTAATACTTGGCAGTCACTATATAACCTGCTGAGCGGCTACTGTGTCCATATCAATAATAATAACTCACACAACTCACCCTATTCCAAAGAGGCTACATTATGAGTCACACACAACTCTCACATCAGGCGGAAGTTCATCAAGTCCACGATAAGAATGCACTGCAAGATGCTCTTTCTATAGCGAATTCAGGGGACACCATTGTACTTTCCAAAGAAGGAAATTATGGCGATATTAGTATTGTTAACAAGTCTGGGATACGCATTACTTCAAAAAGTAAGCAGCTCTCTATACAGGCAACGCTAAGTATTAATGGTGCTTCTAGTGAAGTTATTATCGAAAATCTGAATATATGGAATGACAATACCAGTAAAAAACAAATTGTTTTAGTTGGAAAACAAAGTAAGAACGTCGTCATCCGCCATTGTATCTTGTCGTCCTTCCCTGTTTCAATGAATACGCTACGTGATAAATTCTCAGGGGAAGCCAAGAACTGGATCAATGGAATCAGAGTGTTAGCAGATGATTGTGATATATCAAATAATATTCTAGTCAATATAAAACTAGGCATACAAGGCAACGGCTCAAAGACAGTTATCCAAAACAATATCATTCAGTACTTTTCTGCTGACGCAATACGTGTCCAACATCACGGTATTAAAATATTAAAAAATCATATTTATGATTCTGTTATGAGTCATCCCGGAGAAACCGGCCACCACGAAGCCATTAAGCTCGTTCCACCTGAGAATCGTTTAAATGCAGGTGAATTAAAAGGCGTCGAGGTTATTGCTAATGTGATACGAAGCCAAGGTCGTAACACCTATGTTCCCAAGCACTTACAAGGTATTTTGCAGGGCATATCGGGAACAGATGGTTATTTTATTGATATGACCATTACTGATAACTCTTTGGTACTAAACTCTGATCACGGCATTGTTTTGTATGGCGCTAAAAATTTACGCTTATCCGATAATAAAGTCATTACTGCTCCAACTCATTATAGGTTAAATCCTGGTATTGAGCTGTATCTCACACGTAC
>JAZGES010000203.1:0-13499 GCA_036478935.1 Thiotrichaceae bacterium | reverse complement strand
GTTGCGATGTTGATATCATTATTTGCCGCCTTTGCTTTTACTCCTTGGTTGACGAACAAGCTGAAGCCTAATGTAGAAGAATTAGCCGCTGCTGCAGAAAAAGAGCATAAGCAAGCAGCTATGATGGATAGCTTCTTTAGAGCTATTATTATTCCTCTTATACGAACGCCTAAGAAAGGTCAGCTATTCTTATCTCTCATCATTGTTATGTTTTTCTTGTCGTTGATCTTCTTTTATACCAAAGATGTGCGCGTCAAAATGCTGCCGCTAGATAATAAACCTGAATTCAATGTAGTTGTGAATTTCCCGGAGGGTACTGCATTAACGGTAACGGCTAACCTCATAAATACTTTATCAACAGAACTACAAAAGTTCGAAGAAGTTACGGCTTTGCAAACTTATTCAGGTACCGCATCACCCTATAACTTCAATGGTTTGGTACGTCATTACTATTTGCGGAATCAGCAATGGCAGGGGGATATACAAGTACAGTTAGTGGATAAAGGTGAGCGTGACAGAACCAGCCATGAAATTGCTGATTTTGCGCGTGGAGTGTTAACGCCGATTGCAAAAGAAGCGGGTGCGCGTATTCAAGTCGTTGAGATGCCACCAGGGCCTCCGGTATTACAAACCATTGTTGCGGAAATATACGGGCCTAGCCCTGAAAGTCGTCGCCAGTTTGCTCGTGATATGACCAAAGTTTTTGAAGAGGCTAATAACATTGCAGATGTTGACAACTTCTTAGAGGCTCCTCATCAAATACTACGTTTTAATGTAGATGCAGATAAAGCCCAGAGAAACGGTATTTCTGTAGAAGATATCAACCGAACTATTGAAATGGCAATGGGTGGATATGTATTGGGTGATATAAAAAAGAATGCATTGATAGAGCCTACACACATTGTTATGCAAGTGCCGCTTAGTGTGCGTTCGGATATTTATCGCTTGGTTCAACTTCCTGTTACGAATAGAGCGGGTGTAGCGATACCATTAGCCGAACTAGGCTCTTTCTCGCCAGAGCTACAAGATTTACCTGTGTATCATAAAGATCTTAGACCTGTTGAGTTTGTGACGGGAGAAGGGGTTGGAATGTATGCAGCTCCAGTTTACGCGCAGTTTGAAGTAGAAGATTTGTTAGCAGCTCAGAACGACGGTAAAGGCTATAAAGCACCGGATGGAACGGTGATTGATGGCGGACATTGGTTAGGCACACCTAAAGATTCCAATACGATGGCATTTGAGTGGGGCGGTGAGTGGACTGTAACCTTCGAGACCTTTAGAGATATGGGCATCGCCTTTATGGCGGCACTAGTACTTATCTATATGCTGATCGTAGCTCAGTTTGGCAACTTCATCTTGCCAGCCATTGTTATGGCTCCCATTCCATTAACACTGATTGGTATTGTTCCGGGTCATTGGATTATGAATGCGGAATTCTCAGCAACATCAATGATAGGCTTTATCGCTTTGGCAGGAATTATTGTAAGAAACTCTATCTTGCTCGTAGATTTTGCACGAGAAGCTGTCATGGAAAAGGGTATGTCAGTGCTTGATGCCGTTATCCATTCTTGTGAGGCTAGAACACGGCCTATCGCAATAACAGCGTTGGCTTTGATGGGTGGATCGTCGGTAATTGTTTCTGATCCGATATTTCAAGGAATGGGAGTATCGTTGATTTTTGGTGGTCTAGTTTCTACACTATTAACGCTACTAGTTATTCCTTTAGGTTGTATCAGTGCAGGTAAAGCACTTTATACTGGTGATCCTGAAACAGTAGCATCTATGGATGCGGCGAATAATAAGAATGCTGAGATTGATACAGCTTCTGAGCCTGTAATTAATATGGCTAAAGCATCACCAAAGGCCAAAGCATCACCAAAGGCCAAAGCATCACCAAAGGCCAAAGCAGCACCAAAGGCCAAAGCAGCACCAAAGGCTAAAGCAACACCAAAGGCCAAGGCAACACCAAAGGCCAAGGCAACACCAAAGGCCAAGGCAACACCAAAGGCCAAGGCAACACCGAAGGCTAAAGCAACACCGAAGGCTAAAGCAGAACCAAGCACAAAAGCAGAACCAGAGGCAGAACCAAAGCAGAAAGCTAAAGCTAAACCAAAAGCTCGTAGAGGCATACAGCTAAAAAACGAAGGTGATGAGACATAATGAAAAAGTTTATTTTTAGTATCTTGATTCTAAGTATGTGGTCGTATTCATTTGCTTATGACAAATCTAAGCTAACCAAAGCATGGCAGCATACGCCTTTTGAGCTCTATTTGGATGCTCAAGAAGCTTATGACATGAAGGCAGCAGACCCCGAAAAAGTCTTGCTGCTGGATGTGCGTAATCAAGCTGAAATTCACTACACGGGTATTCCTGATACCGTCGATGCGAATATTCCTTATCGTTTTGATTCCACTAAATGGAAATTAAAAAAGAAAGGAAAATTTGGTACTTTTAAAAAGCCTAAAAATCCAGACTTTACAGCTGCTGTAGAGAATGTCGTAAAAGCTAAAAGTCTGACTAAAGATAGCCCCATTATTATTATGTGTGCATCGGGAGCTCGTGCTCCTTTTGCTGCTGCTGCCTTGCATGATGCTGGGTTTAGCAAAGTGTATACACAAGTTGAAGGCTTCGAAGGTGTTAAAGCCAAAGAAGGGGAGCACAAAGGTAGGCGTGTGGTAAGTGGCTGGAAAGTTAGTGGACTACCTTGGAGTTATGATTTAACGCCAGAAAAAATGTACTTTAACTTTGCCCCGAAAGCAGAGGGAAATGACAAAAAAAGTGATGGTCAAAAAAAGAATAAATCATCTGAATAAAGACAAATTATATAGAAAACTAATATAGATTAAGTTTAGCCATTTTGGTGGTTGCTACTATCGGTTAGCTAAACTTAATAACTATCCTATTAGGTTTTCCAAATATCCTATGATGTTTCAAATACGAGATATCCCATATCAATTCAGTAATGAGAGCGATTTATGTCTAGAATGCTTACTATCCTTATCTCCTTAATTCTTGGTGCAGTCATAGCAACTGTGGTTGGAATGAAAGTACTTCCCGGTATGATGATTAAAGAAATACCTAGTTCTTTAGGGTTTGAAGAAACACTTGAAAAAGTTCGGGCTAAGGCAAAAGAAATGGGTTGGAGAGGGTCTGAGAAATGGACAGTAGATTTTCAGAAAAACTTGATGAAAGTTGAAAAAGCAGATGTCGGTCCTGTAACTGTACTTAAAAGATGTGAGACTAAAGCAGCTGTTAGCATTCTTGAGCATGATGAATTAAAGAAGTTATCTGTGATGATGCCCTGTAGCATTGCTATCTATACGAAGAGTGATGGCAAAACATATGTGGCTATTATGAATATGGGGATTCTAGGTTCACTATTCGGTGATGTAGTTAGAGATCTAACCGACGTACTAGGTCCACAGATGGAAACAATGGCGAATGTCGGAGCTGCTGCTCCAGCCGCCGCTCAATAAGTGTAGTTTCATACACAATATAGCTGAGACATTTAAGCATATAACTACTTTTCTGGATTGAATTCCAATCCAGAAAAGTTAGTGTGTGTCATTATTTATGTTCCCCAGCTCTTAGCTTACCGATATCTAATTAATATAAAATCACAATTGCCTTTGACATTCTAGGGTAATCTGATACAACAGTTACTTAAACGCTATACTTAACTTGGTAGTTAATGCCGAAGGGTAATATTAGTTGGCGCTTCTCTGGAGGGAGTTTTCGTGCTTAATCGTTTCATATGAAATCACATACCCAAAATTTACCAAAGTGTAAAAATTGTGCTATTCGGTCGTCTGCATTATTTGGTGAATTAGAGACGAAGCATCTTGATAAAGCTCGAGCCCTTCGCTCTGCACAAGTGGTCTATACAGCGGGTGAATACCTCTATCATGAAGGTGATATTCCAAAGAAAGCCTATACACTCTACGAAGGCTGGATAATCCTATTTAAAAACCTACGCAGTGGTGACAGACAGATACTTAGATTTGCTTTACCGGGTGATTTCTTGTGCTATAAAGTAGGTAGGCATAATGTCATGGATCATTCGGCTATCGTCGTCTCTGATGCCACATTATGTGCTTTTCCTATTGATCGCTTTAGAGATACCATTGCGGAACTGCCCGAGTTGTCCTTTGCGATTAGCTCAATCACAGAAACTTCCACACAGCGTTGCCATTCTTCACTAACTACCATAGCTAGTCATCCTGCCGAAGCAAAAGTCGCTTTTTTATTACTAAGCTTGTTTATTCGAGAGTTGGATCTTAAGAAAAGTGCTACTTGTATACCTTTCCCCATTACCCAAGAAGATATTGCTGATGCTTTGGGGTTAACCTCAATACACGTTAATCGGGTTTTTCAGTCATTAAGGAAGCAAGGTTTAATCGAGTGTAAAAATCGTTGCTTGTGGGTACCTGATAAATCTGCGTTAGCAAAAACTGCAAGAATAGGTCTTGCAGAGCTTGAACATATAATGGTTGGCGCTTAAATCGTTTACAAGTACTGCGGCCCTTAATTTCTAATTTGTATTTTCTCAAGATGTTTATTCAAATTCAAAGAAAATAATTCAATATTATTTCTCTTTCATAGGATATAAAAATGGCTGTAAACCTATCTCCTCCCGAAAAATTATTACCCATAGCTGGAATTAAGCTAGCATCAGTTGCGGCAGGTATTTACAAAGACCGCAAGGATCTTGTGTTAGTGGAAATTGCAGAGGGTAGTCAGGTTGCAGCAGTCTTTACCAAAAATGCTTTTTGTGCGGCTCCCGTCACTTTGAGTAAAGAGAACTTAACTGAAGCCACGCCTCGTTATTTACTAATTAATGCTGGAAATGCAAATGCTGGCACTGGTGTGGCAGGGATGCAGGCAGCAAAAAATACGTGTCAGTTTGTTGCAGAAAGTACGGGCAGTGATGCTAATGAAACCTTACCTTTTTCTACGGGTGTCATTGGTCAGGCGTTACCTGTTGCACTATTTCCATCAGCTATTTCAAATGCAGCCTCGCAGCTGGCGGAAGATAATTGGGTTGATGCAGCGAATACCATAATGACTACAGATACCGTTGCAAAAGGTATTAGCAAACAACTAGACATTGGTGGGAAAGTGGTAACGATTACCGGTATCACCAAAGGCTCAGGGATGATTAAACCTGATATGGCAACCATGCTGGCCTATGTGGCAACAGATGCAGATATTAATAAGAACTTATTGCAGCAGATGTTGATAGAAGCAACGGATACTTCTTTTAACAGCATAACGGTTGATAGTGACACATCTACAAATGACTCTCTCATTTTAATCGCAACCGGACAATCTGAGGTTAAGATAGATAATCAAAAACGAGATTGTTTTCAGAAAGTTTTAAACGAAGTGTGCCAGTTTCTAGCGCAAGCCATTATTCGTGATGCTGAAGGTGTGACCAAGTTCGTCACTATAGATGTCATTGATGCATTAACCGTCAAGGAGGCGAAAGAAGTAGCATATACCGTTGCACATTCCCCTCTAGTTAAAACAGCCTTATTTGCCAGCGACCCAAACTGGGGGCGTATCCTCGCCGCAGTTGGTAGAAGCAACGTTGATGCACTAGATGTCAGTAAAATTAGCTTATGGCTAGGCGATACCTTATTACTAGCATCAGGAGAACCTGCTGCAAGTTATACCGAAGAACAAGGTCAGCAAGAAATGAATAAGGACGAAATCAATATCCGTATCTATCTGGATAGAGGAGAGGCGTTGACTCGTATTTGGACGAGTGACCTGTCTTACGATTATGTAAAGATTAATGCCGAATATCGTAGCTAGTTGTGGCGGGAGTGGCGGATAAAAGTGATGTACTGCATGTTGTCGCAGCGGTTATTTACGATACTAAAAAAGAGCACATTCTAATTGCCAAACGTCCTGATGAAAAACATCAAGGTGGCAAATGGGAATTTCCTGGCGGTAAAGTTGAAGCTGGTGAGGCAGCACAGATTGCTTTGCAAAGAGAGCTTTATGAAGAATTAGGTGTCCAAGTTAGTGTGGCTAATCCACTCATTCAAATAAACCACCAATATTCTGACAAGTCTATTTTCTTAGATGTTTACGAAGTATTCCAGTTTACGGGTGAAGCTTTTGGTAAGGAAGGGCAAGAAGTCTGTTGGGTTAAGCTGGATGAACTGGCTACATATACTTTTCCTGCAGCCAATATATCTATATTGGAAGCTCTTGGCTTGGATGTTGCTAGATTATCACAGTAATAATAGCCCTAGAGCAATGGCAGCAGGCAACGCTTGAATAAAGAGTATTTTTTTATTGACGGTTAGACCGCCAAAAATACCTGCGATAATGATACAGCTCAGAAAAAATACTTTAATAGCAAAGCCATTCTCACCCAGATATAAACCCCATAAAAGCCCTGCCGCAAGAAAGCCATTATATAGCCCTTGGTTAGCGGCTAGACTTTTAGAACGTTCTGCGAATTCAGTTGAAAGACCAAAAGTTTTGCGTCCATAAGGGTGATTCCACAGAAACATTTCTAGGACTAAAAAGTAGAGGTGAAGCAATATAACGATACTAATAATAACAGTGCTGATGACGCTCATAATCAACTCCCTCATGATACGTTATGAATAGGCTAACCGTGAGTTACTGTTATAGTAAAATTTGATCAAAAAATCCTAATTGATATATAAGGATGCTCTGTTTAAGCCTCGATTGTTCTCCTGAGGCTAGTACTTGCTAATTTTTCGTTATAGAAGTGACAAATATTGTAGTTATCACTAACTTTCTAACAAAATATGACAAACCTCTATCATAGGAAATTCAACCAGACTGTTGCAGTCCTACTTAACTAAATTGAAACCATTTTCCGTAGTTCAGCTGGGTTGTTTAGCACAAGGTGTGAGTTGTGTATCGTTACTAACCCTTGTTTTGATAAACCTTTTAGAGTCCGTGAAAAAGTTTCGGGAGTAACCGAGATACGTGATGCAATAACATGCTTGGGTACAGAAAGATGAACCTCTGTCGGAGTTTCAATATCTTCAGGGACAGTTTCCAGTAAGTAGGTAATTAAACGATAAGTCGCATTATGCAAGCTCAAACGATCTAGCTCATTCATCAACCAATGTATGCGCACACTAAGCGCAGCCATGACTTTAAAACAAACCTTCGGGGAATTCTCCAAAGTTTCTATATAAGTTGCGGCCTCAATTCTAAGTACTGTTGTATCCGATAGTGCTTCTGCATTGACAGGGTAGCCAGGAATGCCTCGGAAGATAATGGCTTCAGCGAAGGTGTTAACTGGATTAATAATATCAACAACTTTTTCTGTGCCTTCAAATGACAACAAGCTGAGTTTCATCTTACCTGTCAGTAACATAAAAAAATCAGTCGCAGGTTCTTGTTGTCTGAAAAGCACTTCATCTGTCTTTAATTCACAGTGTGAAGTGTGCTCAGTAACACGTAAAAAAGCACTATCACTTAAATCTTTAAATAATGGATTTTGCCGCATGATTTCATGAAACTTTGGGTCTAGTGGCATACTTCTCCCTCTTTTTTAGTTCTATTATCGCTCTGGGCACCTCTATTAATTGTACCCAAAGGGCATAGCAATCTTTTCGCTCGATTTTGGCGTTGGATTAATTTCTGCGATCCTCATGTACCCTTGTACACTGCGGTTCTCAAAATTGATCCGCCTTAAACTCAAACGAAAATCCTAATTAATAGAGGCACCCTTTATTCAAAATACTGCCCTCGCAACAGCACTTTCTAAGTAAATAATACCTCACAACCCCCATCAATGCTTGATAAACATCAAGGACAAATCCCTGCTAAAAACACTAGAGTTCTAAGCTGATAATAACTATTGATAAGTGAGAACGCTATGAGAGAAACCTTTACCAAAGGCATGGCTCGAAATATTTACTATGGAGGAGGCGTTTTCTTCTTCTTGGTACTTATTGGGCTAACCGTTGATACGGTAAAAAGCCTGCCGAAAACGGATAATTCAGAAAACCTGACCGAACAAGTCGCTGCAGGAAAACGTTTATGGGAACACAATAACTGTATTGGTTGCCATACGTTACTAGGTGAAGGTGCTTACTTTGCTCCTGAACTGGGAAATGTGTATACCCGCTTTGGTGAAAGTACGGATGCCATTAAAGGTTTCATTATGAGCCGTCCGAAAGATGGTATTCCGGGCCGTCGTAGTATGCCCCAATTTAACTTTAATGATGAAGAACTAGAAGCAATAGCTCAATTCTTGAAGTATGTCGATGGCGTTAAAATTGCCAGAGACTGGCCACCAAATATAGAAGGATAGGGGAATATACTAATGAAATATGAATCACAAGGTATTGCAAAGCTTTATTTTATTGCAGCTATTGGCCTTTTTGTTGGGCAGATCCTGTTTGGGGTCATTATGGGAGTACAGTATATTGCTGGCGACTTCTTGTTCCCTGAAATTCCTTTCAACGTTGCTCGTATGGTGCATACCAACCTATTAATAGTCTGGCTATTATTTGGCTTTATGGGTTCTGCTTATTATCTGGTTCCTGAGGAATCAGAACGCGAACTTTATTCGCCCTTTCTAGCCAAACTCATGTTCTGGGTATTCTTGCTAGCAGGGGGGCTAACTATTCTTGGTTATCTACTGGTTCCTTATGCCACATTGGCTGAAATAACCATGAATGATTTATTGCCGACGATGGGAAGAGAGTTCTTAGAGCAGCCTACCATTACCAAAATAGGTATCGTTGTTGTCGTGTTGACATTCCTCTTTAATATTGGAATGACCATTCTGACAGGGCGCAAAACAGTTATTACCTTAGTGCTATTAACAGGGCTGGTTGGCTTAGCGGTCTTCTTCTTATTTTCTTTCTATAACCCTGACAATATAGTCTTAGATAAGTACTTTTGGTGGTTTGTTGTCCATCTCTGGGTAGAAGGCGTATGGGAATTGATCATGGCATCCTTGCTGGCTTATGTACTGATAAAAGTAACGGGTGTGGACAGAGAAGTTATTGAGAAATGGTTATATATCATCATTGCCATGGCATTAATCTCTGGTTTGATCGGAACAGGGCACCACTTCTTCTGGATCGGAACGCCTGATTATTGGCAGTGGCTAGGTTCTATCTTCTCTGCACTAGAACCTATCCCATTCTTTATGATGACCTTGTTTGCCTTCAACGTAGTGAATAAAAGACGACTCGACCATCCTAACAAAGCCGCAGTACTATGGGCATTAGGAACCGCAGTAATGGCCTTTTTAGGTGCGGGTGTATGGGGATTCTTGCATACGCTAGCTCCTGTGAATTACTACACACACGGCACACAAATCACAGCAGCTCACGGTCACATGGCTTTCTACGGAGCTTATGTCATGGTGGTGTTAACTATGATTTCTTATGCAATGCCCATCATGCGCGGTCAAAAAGCTGCTAATGAAAGAGCACAAGTATTTGAAATGTGGTCTTTCTGGTTGATGACTGTATCTATGGTCTTCATCACGCTATTCCTTACTGGCGCTGGTATCTTACAAGTTTACTTACAACGCTATTCAGAGACACCTTTAGGATTTATGGCAACCCAGGACAAGATAGAGATATTCTATTTAATGCGTGAAATAGCAGGGCTTGTATTCCTTGCTGGATTGATCGTGTATATCTTGGCGTTCTTTGTGAAAGGAAAAGAAGTTGAGGTTATCTCAGCTAAAGAAAGATAAGTTAGAATGAGTAAGGACTCAGGAGCAAATAACTTACGGAACTTAACTTGTCTTTTTGCTCCAGCTTAATTGATCCCAAATCGTTGCGTAGCCCTGCTATGCGCCTATTGCGATCATTTAATCTGAAGCAAAAATTCTGCGTCAAGTTCCGCACCTTATTTAATCCTGAGTCCTTAGTCTAAATAAAAATACCGCTGAGAAGCGGTATTTTTTTGGCTATGATTTTTATGGAAGGTCTCTTATGGAGAAATCAATGAAAACTACACTAAAAACATCACTTACAACCAGCAAGCTAGAGTTGAAGCGTGCATCAGATGCCGCCTTAGCGTCATTGCTGAACATAACGTTATTGCCAGTCATCAGCTTCATCTATTTAATCTGGCTCTACAAGAAAACAGAGCCCAATAGTATTGATCGCTACCACGCCGCATTAGGGATGAAAATTAGTGTGATTGCTGCTGCGGTATTAATAATAGTGAGCGGCTTGATGATCTTTCTAGGAGGCTTTAATTCTCCTTGGACTTGGGTTTACGTGATTTCTTATTTTACTATCGTGCACACTATTTTTATTGTCTTTGCAATTTGGGCGCTTGTGCGGGCTTGGTCGGGTGAGAAGTTAAGGAGCTAAGTTGATTACCCGTATAGCTTAACCTAGAAGTATTTCTGCTGTAACGTTTCAACAATACGCCCCATATGTATAAAGTCCTTATCGTTATGCAACAAAATAAGGTCATGTTCGATTGCAGATTGGGCTATCAAGCAATCTATCGTTGATCTCACGGTAACCCCTTTACGCCGACAATTAAAGAATATTTGAGCGGCTTCAGTATGGCTTTCTAAAGGGTTATCAAAACGATAAAAGCGCTGACCTTCAAAATAGCGTTGGAATAGCTCAAATGTTTTTTGATCTTTTACTCCTTGAAGAATTTCCATATAAACCAAGTCTGTTAATCCCACAGCCAAAGGGTTTTTTAGTAAGTTATCTAAAAACTCCACATGTTGAGCATCCACATTATTGATGTAATCAATCCAGACCGAGGTATCAACAAGATACATTAATGGTTACCTTCTACTGATCCAGTACGCAAAGCTTTGTAATCATAGTTTTCACGAATTCCTCCTAGTCCTCTTAAGTCCCTCAAGTTAAGACGCTTACGGTGTTCAACCAGCTCTTTTAATGCTTGATATACAAGCTCACGTTTGGTTTTAATACCTGTAAGAGTAAATGCCTCTTTAACTAATTCATCATCAAGAATAATATTCGTTCGCACTTTACGTTCCTTTTTTACACATTATTAGGTGTATTATGATGTGTATTTCTACCAATATCAAGTTGCCGACTTGATGCTTATCAATGCTAATTTAGTCAAAGACTATTAATGTTCACTTTCATTTATTCTTTGAAATACAGCATAGTGACAACCATCCAAATTGAACAAGAACCCAAGCTACTCCCCGGTGATTTCGCCATTTGGATGTTTATCTTTATGGAATTGCTGGTCTTTGCTATTGCCTTTTTGTCTTACGCTATTGTGCGTGTACAGAATGTAGAGATGTTCAATGAGTACCAGCTAACCTTAAATCGTGAATTAGGCGCAGCAAATACGTTGATACTGATTACGTCTAGTTACTTCGTTATTCGAGCTGTTCACGCTATCAAAGGTAATAATATTAAGGGCTGTATCGTTTGGCTTTATGCCGCTTTGGGAGGTGGGTCGGCTTTTCTGATCCTAAAATCAATGGAGTATTACGATAAGTTTTCACAGGGCATTAGTCTTAGTACCAATACTTTTTACATGTTCTATCTCTCACTCACGATGTTCCATTTTTTACATGTGATATTAGGCATGATTATTCTATTGGCTGTTGCAATAAAAGCCCAACGTGGTGCTTATAGCGCACAAGACCATATTGGTGTTGAAACAGGGGCTTCTTATTGGCACATGGTTGATTTGGTATGGATTATCTTGTTTCCACTGGTGTACATTATTCGATGAAAAGCTACTACAACATTCATACGCTTTGGATCGCCATGCTGTTACTAACGCTGTCTACTTATGCAATGGGTAAGCTAGGGTTTAGTGGCATAGCCGTTGTTTTCTTTTTACTGTTAACAGCGGCATTAAAGGGCACTTTTATTATTCGTGATTTTATGGAGTTGCGTGACGTATCGTTGCTTTGGCGCGTGATTATGTATGGCTGGTTATGGATAATCTGTCTTGCCATTGCGATCACTTACATCATTAGCCTTTAAGGATACTCCAAGGAAAAACAAATGATTAAACTGAAAAAAACCGTTCTAGATCCAGAAACGATTCCTCCCGTATCCATCGACTTTATGAACAACACACATTTTGAAGAAATTGCGATGGTTCAAGATATTGGAGAGCTGGCTTCGGTTTATCAGGAGCAGGAAGTACACACTGATGAGACAACTAATAAAATAACCCTGCTACTAGAGAACTGGTTCGAACATACACAAGCACACTTTGCACGAGAAAATGAGTTAATGGAGAAGTACCAATTCCCAGCTTACAGCGTGCATGCGGATGAACATGAGATTGCATTAGCTAAATTAGAAGCCGTTATCGATGCGTGGAAAACTGACAAGGATAGTAACTTATTGGCAGATTATATTTTCCAGCTTTGGCCAAAGTGGTTTAGCAAACACGTCAACTCAATGGACTTAGCAACCGCACAATTTGCAATGATAAATGGGTTTAATAATGAGTAATATCCCTTACTACCAAGCTCAACACCAAGAAGTTGAACTCTTCGAACACGCATATGGCAATCAACTTCCCTTATTGATTAAAGGCCCAACCGGCTGTGGTAAAACCCGCTTTATTCAGCACATGGCAGCCAAGCTAGGGCGACCTTTGTATACCATCGCCTGTCATGATGATCTGACCACGGCTGATTTGGTAGGTCGTCATCTTATTGGTGATGGTGAAACGTATTGGCAAGATGGCCCTTTGACCAAAGCAGTACGGGAAGGGGCTATTTGTTATCTGGATGAGGTAGTTGAAGCGCGTAAGGATACGACAGTTGTTTTGCATCCACTCTCTGATGATCGACGCATACTGCCCATTGAGCGTACGGGGGAAGTTCTGCAAGCCTCGCCTGAATTTATGCTAGTTGTGTCGTATAACCCCGGTTATCAAAACTTGATGAAAGGGATGAAGCCGTCAACGCGTCAACGCTTCCTTGCTATGCGCTTTGATTATCCTGATAAGGATACAGAAACCACGATTATACAAAAAGAGACAGAAATTGATAAAGCAACGGCTACCCAATTAATCGAACTGGCACATGCTCTACGGGTATTAAAAGATCACGATTTAGAAGAATCGGCATCTACGCGATTATTAGTGTATGCGGCCACTTTAATTAAATCAGGCTTTGATCCAATAGAAGCCTGTCGTGCAGCTGTCATCGAACCATTGAGTGATGATGACGAAACGGTAGAAGCTTTAATGGAAGTCGTTCGTGCAAAGATAGAAACTTCTTAATGAATAAGTCATAAGGACAAACAATTAGTGAGTTTAAAATACAAACCTAATGATCATACAGCAGCTTATGCAGCTGCTTTCTTTATTGCCAATCTGCTTTTCGTAGGTGTTTTTTTCTTGGCATTGTTGGTGCTATTTTTTCTACGTTATAAAAAAGCATCGCCAATTACCCAAAGTCATTTAAAACAGGCGCTTTTTGCTAGTAGTTTTAGTACTTTCATTTTTATTGATATCAATATATTAATTTGGTTTACAGGCGGTTATGCAAC